>NZ_JBEXUE010000017.1:0-49584 GCF_040614275.1 Streptosporangium sp. NPDC006013 | reverse complement strand
ATCCCGCCGGTCAGCTTCGTGAAGACGATCTTCTGGTGCGTGACGACGCCGGGCAGCGCGACGAGATCGCCGCACTCGTCGGCTCCGGCGGCCGGCGGACGGCGAGTCGGGGAACTCTGCCTCCGCTTTTCGGAGGTGGTACGTGGGTTCGGCTCCCGGCGGGGGCGGGGGTGACCGGCGCGTATGGCGGACCCGCGGTCAGCACCCGGCGGCGGCGTGCGCGGGAAGCTCGAACCAGACGGCCTTGCCGTCGCAGGTACGGTCGCTACCCCAGCAGCAGGAGAGCAGGTCGAGCAGGTGCAGCCCGCGCCCCCGCTCGTCGTCCTCGCAGGCCTGGTACACGCGGATCGGGGAGGGGTCCGTGTCCGCGTCCTCGACCTCGCAGCGCAGCAGGCCGTCCTCGAAGGAGAGGGCGAGCCTGATGGTCCCCCGCGAGTGGTGCAGCGCGTTGGTGACCAGCTCGCTGACGAGCAGCTCGGCGACCATGCTGTGCTCCTCCCGCAGCCCCCAGTCCGCCAGGCAGGCGCGGGTCATCCGGCGGGCCCGGGGCACGGATGACGACTCGGGGGTGAAGGAGAACGACGTCTCCTTCACGTCCGGCCCCTCGGGGAGGGGAACCGTGGGCGCCACCTCGACCGGGTGTGGCTCGCGCACGCGGCCGTCGCCGACGGCGACCGGCCACGGCCGGGTGACCTGCTGGAGTGGCGTGCCCGGCCCCTGGTCGGTGGGAACGCGGACCGGGCTCATGCCGCCTGCCTCATCGGAACGTGGTGAGCGGGCATGTCGTGGACGGGGGTGCTTCGCCCGTCCGGCAGGAGCGCTCCGGTGTCATCGAAGACCACGACGCCGTTGCAGAGCAGACCCCACCCCTGCTCGGGGTGGAAGGCCACGAGGGACGCGGCTTCGTGATCGGGGGCGCTTGCGAGAGGACATCGCGGCTGGTGCTGACACATGGCTCGTACCTTTGATCCTTCATTGGTTGCAGTTGAGCCTTCTATGTGACGAGCATCCCCCAGCGCCGATCCCGTCATATCGGGATAAATACCCATATGCATACCCATTTCGCCGATGGTAAAGAGGTCGGCCCTCGGCAGGGGGATGGTCAACAGGACCGATCCGCGCGGAGACAGCGCTCCTGGCTCCGGTTGCGGACGCCCCGTAGATCTTTTCGCCAAATGCTCTACCCACGAAAGATCGCGCGAAAGTCCCCTGACATCGCCTTTTGTCTAGGTATATGACGCCGAGTGACTTTGCGTGCACTTTAGACTGTCGTGACCTATCCTTGAGGCCGGGTAGCCTCCCTCGTCACGGAAGACAACCGGCCAGTGGTGCCGCCGCACGCGTCTCACCCGTCCCCGGGAGGCTCGCGTGAACGCGCCGTCGCTCGACCCCGTCTCCCGGTGGCCAGGTCGCGAGGCGGAGCGACCATGCCCGCACGGCCACCGGGGGTCCCCTGAAACCTCATATGACCCCTGAGATGCAGAAGTTCATCAAGCTGCTGGAGAGCCAGCTCGGATACTCCGAGAAGAGCGGCGGCTACACCAAGTTCGGCGACTGGTACGGCAGGACCGTCGAGTTCGACGCCGACTACACCGCCGCCCCCTGGTGCGACATGTACCTCTCCTGGGCGGCCGCCAAGCTGGGCTACGAGGAGTGGATCGGCCAGTTCGCCTACACCGTCTACCACGCCCGGTGGTTCCGCCAGCAGGACGCCTGGGGCACCACTCCCAAGCCCGGGGCCATCGTCTTCTTCGACTGGAGCGGCTCGAAGAGGATCGACGGCATCGACCACGTGGGGATCGTCACCCGGGTCGAGGGGAACAGGATCCACACGATCGAGGGCAACATCGACGGTGGGATCGCCAAGCGCAAGGAGCGCGACACCGGCAAGGTCGTCGGCTACGGGTATCCGGAGAAGATCAAGGCCCGGCTGGACCGGGAGGCCACCGAGAAGCAGACGGTTCTCGATCCCGCCGCCACCACCGCGAGCGGTGGCGGTGGCGGTGGCAACCTGGTGGCGATCGATCCAGGACCCGACCTGCTCGCCCTGGTCCCCGCCCCCGTCCCCGTCCCCGCGAGAAAGACCCCGGCGTCCGCGGACCCCGGCAAGGCCGGACAGGCCCCCGGGCACGCCACCGGGACAGCCGCCGGAAACGGCCGGGAGTCCACCTCGGGGAACCGCGGCAAGACCACCTCGGGAGATGACGGCAGGACCGTCCCGGGGAACGGCGACGGGGCCGCCGCATCGCGGCAGAGCGGCACCGCGAACACCTCGGACGGTGACCGGGCGGCCGCCGGAACGCCCGGTCGGGCCCAGGTGCCGGCCCCCGCCGGCCGTACCTCGCCGGGCAAGCACGCCAAGGCCTCCACCGCCGACACCAGCGCGCTCGCCGTCTCGCCGACCGCCACCGTCCGTGATCTCACCGTGCATCCTCCGGAGCTCGGCACCCCCGCCGTGCTCGCGCCGGTGCTGCTCGCCGCGGCGGCGATCATCGCGCACACCAGGGCCAAGCAGTCGAGGGTACGGCTCGCGCTCGCCGCCGAGCGCACCGCGCCGGCCACCCCGTCCCGCAGGGCTCCAGGCCGCCGCCGCTCCCCCGGCCGTTCCAACGCGCCCTACCGGGGCAGGCGTCGTTTACACGAGCGTCCCGTGGTGGAGTCGTCCACCTTCGTGCAGGACGCCCCGTTGCGCGGCCGCCGCCACCGCCGGGCCGACCCCGTGATCACCACCACCATCCCGGCCACCCCGGCCCATTCCGCCCACCCCGCCCGTTCCACCATGCCCGCTCACCGGGCCACCGGCCCGAGAACGGCCACCGTCTCCGCCTCCCTCCCGGTGGCCCGGAGCGGTCGGGGCGGTCGGGGCGGTCCCGCCATCCCGGCCGGCTCCCTCACCTCACCCGCCGAACCGGGCGACGTCCTGGTGCACAGCGGCTACCGGGGGCGCCGCCGCAGGACAGGGGTGCCTGCCTAGGGACCCGATGAATCTAGAAATGATCGGCGGCGAAGGCGGCCAGCGCGGCCACGGCGTCGCGGCTGCGTCGCCAGGGGCGGACGATCATGCGGTCCACGCCGAGCCTCTCCCAGCGCGGGATCTCGGCGGGGCCGCCGAGCTCGTAGGCGTGCGCGGTGACCGAGAAGGGGCGGTCGTCGCGGAGCGCGGCGAGCCTGTCGAGCTGCGGGCGGATCGTCTCCAGGGAGTGCGGCATGCTGATCCAGCCGTCACAGAGCCGGGCGGCCCGCCGCAGGGCCGCGCCCGACTCGCCCCCGGCGAGGATCGGCAGCCGGTCCTGGACCGGTTTGGGCTCGAACGCGACCTCGGGGAAGTCGTAGAAGCGTCCCGCGTGCGCGACGACCGGCTCGGACCAGAGCCGCCGGGTCACCTCGATCGCCTCGTCCAGGCGTGGGCCCCGGGTCGCGAAGTCCACCCCGGCCGCCAGCCACTCCCCCTCGTACCAACCGGCGCCGACCCCGCAGATCGCCCGCCCTCCCGAGACCCTGTCCAGGGTGGCGAAGGCGCGGGCGGAGACGAAGGGATGCCGCAGCGCGTAGAGGTGCACGGCGGTGCCGAGCCGTACCCGCGAGGTCAGCCCGGCCAGCCAGCACAGGTAGGCGGGGGCGTCGAAGAGCGGGGTGACCGGGGAGATACCCGGCCTGTCGGTTCCCGGATAGACGGCCAGCGACAGGTCGGTGGTGAACACCAGGTGCTCGGGCAGCCAGACCGACTCGAACCCCAGCTCGTCGGCGGCGACCGCGACGTCCCGCCACGCGTCCGGATGGATCAGCCCCAGCGGGACCCCGAACCTCACGACGCCTCCCTCGGTGGCCGTGCGGGAACCGCGCCCCCGTGTGACCGGCCCCGCTCGTGGCCGGCCGGGACCTCCCGGCTCACGGCCACCTCACCGGTCCGGCGGAACCGAGGATCTCGGCTCTCAGCCGGGACCGGTGCAGGGCGGTGCCGCCGTAGGCGGCGGAGAGGGACCACACCCGGGCGAGCCACAGGTGCAGATCGAGCTCCTCGGTGTAGCCGATCGCGCCGTGCACCTGAAGCGCGGTCCTGGCGGCCAGCTCGGCGGCCTCTCCCGCGGCGGCCTTGGCCGCGGCGACGTCCCGGCCGGCGGTCGGCAACTCCCTGTCCACCGCGAAGGCCGCGGCGTAGACCAGCGGCGCGGCGAACTCGACGGCCACCGCCACGTCGGCGAGCAGGTGCTTGACCGCCTGGAAGGACCCGATCTGGACACCGAACTGCCTGCGGGTCAGCGCGTGGCCGACGCTCGTCTCCAGCAGATGCCTGGCCGCCCCGACCAGCTGGGCGGCGACCGCCACGGTGACCGCGCGGACCGCGGGGGCCACCGGGGCCGTGAGCCGGGTCACACCGTCGGATACATCGTCGGACACACCGCCGGACCCCGCGTCGAAGTCCACCGCGAACAGCCTTCTGGTTCGATCGACCCCCGACTGGGGCGTGAGCCGCGCCCGCCCCGGCCGCACCGCGTACGGGACGCCGTCGCGCTCGACGACCAGCAGGTCCGCCAGGTCCGCGTCGGGAGAGTAGACCTGGTCGCCGATGCGCACGCTCACCCGCAGCGAGCCCGCGGCGAGCTTGCCCAGCCCCGGGTCGCCGGCGAGCAGCACCGGGGCCGCCACCGCGGTCTCGGCCACCGGACCGGGGAGCGCGACCCTGCCCGTCTCCTCGAAGGCGAGCACCGCGTCGAGGAGCCCCAGCCCGAGGCCGTCGTGTTCCTCGGGCACCAGCAGCCCGAACAGTCCGATCTCGGCGAGCCGGGACCAGGCGGGGGTCCGCTCCGTCCGCGCGGCCCGAGCCGGGCAGTGCGCGGCGAGTACCTCCCTGACCGTGGCGGCCAGTGCGAGCTGGTCATCGGTGAAGGCGAAGTTCATCGTGGAAGCCCCAGGACGCGTTCGGCGATGATGTTGCGCTGGATCTCGTTGGTGCCCGCGTAGATCGGTCCGGCCAGGGAGAACAGGAAGCCGTCCAGCCAGCGCCCGCCGTCCTCGGCCTCGGGGGCACCCCCGTCCAGGAGGCCGCGCTCGCCGAGGAGCCGCAGGGCGAGGGTGTGCATGCGCACGTCCAGCTCGGACCAGAAGACCTTGCCCATGCTGGAGGCGGAGCCGATCTCCTCCCCCGCCGCCAGACGGCGGGCGGTGCCGAAGGTGTGCAGGCGGTAGGCCTCCGCGTCCAGCCAGGCGCGGGCGACCTGGTCGGCCAGGGCGGGATCGGTGCCCTCGGTGCCACCCGAGCGGGCCAGCCGGACCAGCCGGTCGGCCGTGGCCGTGAACCGGCCGGGGCTGCGCAGGGTGAGTCCCCGCTCCGAGGAGGTGGTCGCCATCGCGATCCGCCAGCCCTCGCCGGGGGTGCCGAGCACCAGGTCGTCGGGGACCTCGACGCCGTCGAAGAACAGTTCGGCGAACCCGTGCTCGCCGTCGAGCTGGGCGATGGGCCGTACGGTGACGTCGGCCAGCGGGAACATGAAGTAGGTCAGGCCCCGGTGCCTGGCCGAGGCGGGGTCGGTCCGGAACAGGCCGAAGCCCCAGCCCGCGTAGCAGGCCCGGGAGCTCCAGGTCTTCTGCCCGTACAGCCGCCAGCCGCCCTCCACCCGCTCCGCGCGGGACCGCAGGGCGGCCAGGTCACTGCCCGCCTCGGGCTCGGACCAGGCCTGCGCCCAGACCTCGTCGGCCCTGGCCATCGCGGGCAGGAAGCGCTCCCGCTGCTCCGCCGTGCCGTACGAGAAGATCGTGGGGGCCAGCAGGAAGATGCCGTTCTGGCTGACCCTGCCGGGGGCGCCCGCCGCCCAGTACTCCTCCTCGAAGATCAGCCACTCGACGAGGCTCGCCCCCCGCCCGCCGTACTCGACGGGCCAGGAGACCACCGACAGCCTGTCGGCCGCGAGCAGGCGCTCCCACTCGCGATGCGCCTCGAAGCCCTCCCTCGTGTCCATCGAGGGCAGCGGGGCGGCCGGGACATGCCGGGCCAGCCAGTCCCGTACCTCGGCCCGGAATTCCCGCTCCGCGGGAGTGAAGTCCAGATCCACTACACCAACCTAGCGCACGCTTGGGTAAGCGTACAGCGGGCCGTACCGCGAAAGGCCCGGAGCGGTGGTTCCGCTCCGGACCTCGACACCCGGATGGTGCCCCTCGCCCGAAGGGCACCACCCGGGTGTTCGCCCGGCGTCATCTGTCCGAACGCCGCTGCGCGGACGACCGTCCGGCGCATTCGGACGGGTGACGCCGATTCCGCTCGGGCGGGCGCCGCCGGCGCTCCCCCCAGGAGTGGGCACCCACCCGAGCGGACGTGATCAGCGCTGCTCGGGCGGGCGCTGCCCCATGTTCCGGCGCAGCTGCTCCAGCTCCGCCTCCAGACCTGCGATCCGGGTGTTCGCTCCCGGTCCGCCCGTCCCCTGCTGGGGCTGCGGCGGGCCGTACGGCGACTGCGGGCGGACCGCACGGGTCTCGGGCCCCGCCGGGAGCGGGTAGGGCGGCCGCTGCTGGTACTGCTGCGGCGGCGCGCCGTACGGCTGCCCCTGCTGGCCGTACTGCGGCTGGCCGTACTGTGGCTGGCCGCCCTGCAACTGCGCCGGGTAGCCGGGCTGCGCCCCGTACGGAGCGGGCGGGAAGGAGGCCGGCCCCTTGGAGCGGCTCTTGCCCCTGGCGACCGCGACGATCGTGCCGATCACGAACGCGGCGACCAGGCCGCCGCCGCCCCAGAGCAGCCACGGCAGGATCGGGGTGCCGCTCTCGTCCTTGCCCGCGGTGATGGCCTGCTGTGAGTCGCTGATGTACTTGGCGACGTACGGGTGGTTCGGCTGCAGCGCCTGCACCTCGCGGAACTTGGGCAGCGCGTCGGAGTACTTGTTCTGGAAGAACAGATCGAGCGCCTCGTTGTAGGCCTTCGTCGTCGTCGACTCGGCCGGCTTGATGTTCTTCTCGTTCAGCTTCTCCTTGACGATGCTGACCGGCAGCACGAAGCTCTCACCCTCGGTGGAACCGCCGTCCTGCTGGATCAGGCCGCCGACCAGGATGCCGATGACCTTGCCGTCCTTGCTGAACACCGGACCGCCGGAGTTGCCCGGGTAGGAGGGCGCCTGGGTCTGGATGTACGGCACCCCCTCGGGGGTCTGGCGGCTGGCGTTGTAGGGGCCCTCGGTGAACGCCGGGTCGAGCTTGGACTCAAGATTGAAGATCGAGGTCTGCGTCACGGTGCCGGGGAACCCGCTGATGTAGAGGGTGTCGCCGACGCGCACGTCCGAGTCCTCGCCCAGCGGCACGGTCGGCAGGTTGTTCTGCCCGTTGGCCTTGAGGATCGCGACGTCCTTGCCCGGGTAGACCGTGCCCTTGGCGACCAGCTCGATCGGCACCGTCTTGGTGGTCTTGTCGACGCCGCCGCCCGGCAGGCTCTGCAGCAGCGAGAGCGAGCTCTGCACATTGCGGATCTTGATGTTCTCCGCGTTCCAGATCTGGAAGATCTTCGCCGCGTTCCGGAGGATCTCCTCATCGGAGGCGATGTCTCCGAGGCTGGCGACCAGGTCCGCGGCATCCTTCTCGTTGATCTTCGTGAGCGCCTGTGCCGCGAAGGTCTGGGCCAGCTCGGTGTCCTCCTGGCCGACGCAGTGCGCCGCGGTCACCATGTAGCCGTCCGGCGTGATCCACCAGCCGGTGCACAGCCCGCCCGCCGTCGCCTCGACGACCCGCTCCTGCCCGCCGGGCGAGAAGTAGCGGCCCGGGTTCTTGGCCATCTGCTGCACGACCCAGCGGTAGATGCTGTTCTCGTCGGAGGAGATCTTGCCGCTCTGTACGGCGTTGACCCCCTGCTGCGTCAGAGTCCTGATCGCCTCCAGGTTCGCCTCGGGCGTCGGCACGGCCACGTCCGCCGTGTAGGACACCGAGGTCAGCTGGACGGACGGGTGCGTCCTGGCGGCCAGCCACGTCCCGACGGGGACGTCGACCTCTTTGGGTTTGGCCACCGCTGTACCCGGCAGTGCCAGCGTGCTCGCCAGCACCAGGCCCGCGACGGCGCTGATTCTTCCCCACATCTTCGTACTCTCCCCAAAACTTGCTTCCCGAGGCGAGAGCATGACGGGAACCACTTGGGGAGTACTTGGAAGCGACTGGTAGGCCGCCGAGAGCGCCCGACGACGTGCTGGAACCCTCCCGGCGCTCAGGGGGCAGGACGGCCCCGCGCCGGTAAGCGATCAAGGTACGGGCGAGTATATGCCCACAACGGCGGGCGTCGAATCCGTACGCGCCGCGCGGCCCCCCGATCGCCCCGGAATCTCACGCGCGCGGAGAACGAGGTCAGCCGAGATAGGCGGCACGGACCACGGGATCCTCGCGGATCTCGGCGGGAGCGCCCGAGGCGATGACGTGGCCGAGGTCGAGGACGACGAGACGGTCACAGGTGTCCATCACGAATCCCATGTCATGTTCGACCAGCAGGATCGTCGTCTCCAACGCCCCGATGACCTCCTCGATGCGAGCGGTCTGGTCGGCGTCCAGACCGGACGTGGGCTCGTCGAGCAGCAGGAGCGACGGCGCGTCCGCGAGGGCGCGGGCCAGCTCGACCAGGCGTCGCGACCCGGCGGGAAGTGCCGCCGCGTAGGCGTCGCGCAGCCCGTTCAGCCCGCAGAGCTCCAGCACCTCGTCCACCCGCTCCCCGCGTGCCCGCTCCAGGTTCCGGCGTCCCCGCCAGCCGACCAGGTCGGCCGGGAGCCCACCTCCCCCGCCCCTCCACTCCATCGCGGCCAGCACGTTGTCCGCCACGGTCAGCCGGCCGAACACCTGGGTCCGCTGGAAGGTACGGCGCAGTCCGGCACGCGCCCGCCGCACCGCCGGGATCCCCGTGCTCTCGCGGCCCATCACCGAGACGGAACCCGAGGTCGGCCGGCGCAGTCCGGAGATCACGTCGAACAGCGTGGTCTTACCCGCCCCGTTGGGCCCGATCACCCCGCAGACCTGGCCCGCCGGCACCTCGAAGGAGACGTCGGTGAGCGCGTGGACGCCCCCGAAGGAGACCGACACGGCCTCGACCCGCAGCACCGCGCTCATCGCCACCCCGTCTCTCATGTCACGACACCCCCAGATAGGCGGCGGTGAGCCTGGCGCCGTCCACCTCGGCCCGGGGGCCGGTCCAGGTGACCCTGCCCAGGCGCATGAACGCGACGGTGTCGGCGAGTTCGAGCACCGAGGTGGCCTTCTCCTCCACCAGGAGCAGCGCGACGCCGCGCTCGCGCAGCTCGGCGAAGACCTCGAAGACCTGCTCGACGACGAGCGGTGCCAGGCCGAGCGAGGGCTCGTCGGCGATCAGTACCCGAGGCGGCCTGACCAGAGCGGGAGCCAGGGTGAGCAGCTGCTGCTCACCGCCGGAGAGTGCCCCGGCGGCAAGCCCCCGGCGCCTGGCGAGTTGCGGCAGCCGCTCGTAGACGGGACCGGGATCGGCGAGCCAGGTCCGCAGATTCTCGTCCACGGTCAGCCCGGGGAAGACACCGCGCCCCTCGGGTGCGAGCAGCACACCTTCCCGCGCGCGGCGGTGGGCGGGCCAGGAGGTCACGTCGACCCCGTCCAGGACCACCCGCCCCGCCGTCACCCGGAGATCCCCTGCGGCGACCGCGCAGGTGGTGGACTTGCCCGCGCCGTTCGCGCCGAGCAGCGCCACCACCTCTCCCGGCCGTACCGCGAGGTCCACCCCGCGCAGCACCGTGACGTCCCCGTACCCGGCGACCACGCCCTCCAGCCGGAACAGCGCGTCCTCGACGGCGGGTGCCCGCGGCGGTGCGGTGACCGGGCGATGGCCGGTCCCGTTCATCGCCTTCGGCTCCGGAGCCGGCCCCGCGCTCTCGCCCCCCTCGCGCGGGGGTGTCTCGCGTTGGAGGGCCGCGGCGCGGTCACCGCGCGTGCGGCGGCGGTGGCGGGCCTCGCCCAGCTGGGCGAGCACCCCGTCCGGATGCCTGGCCAGGATCATCCCGCCGGCCCCGAAGAGGATCGCCCCGACGTGCGCGGAGACGTGCCACCCGGCCAGCAGCTCGGGGAAGATCGCGGCGATCAGCCCGCCGAGCACCGCGCCGCCGATCCTGCGGACGCCCTGCAGGACGACCACGGCCAGCCAGACGAAACCCGAGAAGGCCGGCAGGTCGGTGGCCGTCACCGAGCCCTTGGAGATCGCGAACAGCACTCCGCCCAGCCCCGCGATCCCGGAGGCCAGGGCAAAGAGCATGATCTTGGTACGGGGTGCCGAGATGCCGGAGGTGGTCGCGGCGGCGGGCGCGGAGCGGACCGCCAGGACCGCCCGGCCCGAGGCCGACCGTTCCAGGTTCCGCACCAGGAGCCCGACCAGCCCGATCAGGGCCAGCAGCAGCAGGACCCGTACCCGGGGGTCGGTGGTGTCGGCGAACCCCAGTCCGAGGGCGGGCAGCGGCCAGCCGATCGTGCCGTTGCTGAACTCGTCGATCTGGAAAAGCACCTGGTCGGCGAGGAGGGCGAGGGCGAGCGTGGCCAGGGTGAGAATCCGGCCGCCCAGCCGGAGGGCGGGCAGCGCGACGAGCACGCCGACCGCTGTCGCGCCGAGCACCCCCAGCAGGATCGCCACCGGTAGGGGCAGGCCGGAGGAGAACGCCCAGCCGCAGGTGAGCGCGGCCATCGAGGCGAAGGACGCCTGCGCGAGGTTGACCATGCCGCCGATGCCGGTGACGACCACGAACGAGCAGAAGATCAGCGCGAGGACGAGCCCCTGGGCCACCACGCTCACGTAGAAGTCGTCGGCCGGGCGGGTGAGGGTCCAGGCCAGCAGCACGACCAGGCCGAGCGCCCACGGCAGGCGCCGCCGCCATGGCGGCAGGTCGGCCAGGTGGTCGGGCGGCGGCGCGTCCTCGGCGGCGGACCCCGCGATGCGGCCCCTGGACCGGTTGAGCAGGATCAGCCCGACGAACAGCAGGATCACCGGTACCGCCGTGCGCAGTCCGGTGACGTCCTCGGCGAAGTCCGCGTACCCCGCGACCAGGTTCTGCACCACGCCGAGCCCGAGCCCGGCCGCGAACGTCCATGGGATCGACCGGAGCCGGCCGAACACCGCGGCCGTCGCCGAGACGAACAGCATCACGGTGAACGCGGTGGAATCCAGTCCCAGGGTCGAGACCGCCAGCACCCCGGCGAGCCCGGCGAGTGTCGAGCTGAGCGTCCAGGCCATGGCCGAGGAGGCGTCGACGTCGATCCCGCGCAGGGTGGCCAGCCCGCGGCAGTCCACCGAGGCGCGCATTCTCAGGCCGTACGGCGTGTGCCGCATGAAGGCCCACAGCCCCGCGGCGGCCAGCACCGCGAAGGCGAAGGTGATGAGCTGGTCGGAGTCGAGGTGGACGCCGCCGAAGGCGTAGGTGGCCGCCGGGTAGGGGCCCAGGCCGCGCGGCAGCGAGGTCGCGTCGGCACGGGGCAGCCCGAGCGGCTCGGCGACCAGGTCGACGACCAGCAGCCCGAGTGCCGGGAGCGCGATCGTCAGGCCGATGGTCCCGACGATCTGCGCCGTCTCCCCCGCCTGGGCGAGGCCGCGGAACATGACCCTGTGCAGCAGGTATCCGAGCAGCGGTGCGAAGAGCGCCACCGCGACCACCCCGGCCGCCCAGGCGGGCAGCCCGAGGCCCACGTTGAGTTCGAAGTACAGCAGCGCGGCCAGGAACCCGATGGCCCCGTGAGCGAAGTTGAACACGCCCGTCGCCGCGTAGGACAGGGTCAGCCCCGAGGCCATGACCGCGAAGACGGCTCCGGTGACGAGGCCGCTGAGAATGTAACCAACAAGCTCGGACATAAGGGCCTTCACCCCGGAATTTCGCGCCTGGTTGCTGACTGCTCACGGGTGTGACCCGTTCGCCTGCGGGACCGGTACGACCGGCCTTCGCACGGGCCGGAGCCGCTCCCCGGAGAGGACGACGGTCGGATGGTGGGGTTGACGGGTGAGGGTCGGCGGGGCGGCCGGAGGTGCCCCCGGCTCGCCGCTCACGTGGCCCGCCAGACGCGTGAGCGGCAAGCCCGCGCCCGCTATTTCAGCGGGACGTTGTCGAAGCACTTCATGTTCTTGGCCACCTTGAAGGCGCCCCCCTCCAGCTTGACCAGGGCGCCGCAGCCGTTGGGCTCGGTGTGGTCCCTGGGATAGCGGATCCGGCCGAAGCCGGGATTCTGGTAGTCGAAGGAGCCGTTGGCCGCGGCCAGGAACCTCTCCCTGGTCAGCTCCTTGCCGGTCTGCTCCAGGATCTTGAGGAAGATGTCGGCCGCCCAGTAGCCGATGGCCAGATGCTGGGTGAGCTGAGTCCCCGGCGCGGCCTTCTCCACGTCCGCCTTGAGCTGCGCGATCTCCGGGGCCTGCGACTCGAAGGGCTCGAACATGGGGGCCGCGATCACGCCTTCGAGCGCCTGGGCGATCGCCGGGTCCGCCAGGATCGCGGCGTCGTAGCTGGTCGCGTCGGAGATCAGGCCCTGGTAGCCGGCCTTCTTCAGCGCGCCGTACAGGCCGACGTTGAACTTGGTGCCGGCGATGATCGAGACCACCAGGTCCGGCGGCCCGCCACCGTCGGAGGTCATGATCTTGTTGATGTACGGGAGCCAGTCGGGCGGCGGGGCCGCGGCGGGCAGACCCGAGTTGAGGCCGACCAGCTTGAAGCCCGCGGCCCCGAAGGACTGCGAGATGGTCTTGCCCCCGTACTTGCTGCCGCTGGAGTCACTCGTCTGGATGTAGACGCTCTTGCCCGCCGAGCCGCCGATGAGCTCGGCCATCTGGTTGCCCCACCAGGTCTGCGAGCCCGCGCCCGGCTGCGGTGCCAGGCAGCCGTTGTAGCCGAAGCCCGTCTTCGTGCCGCACCACTGCGGCCCGGTGGCCCAGCCGAACCACGGCACGCCCTGCTGCTCCAGGAAGGTCGCGCCGCCGAAGTTGGGCGCGTGCACGGGGACCAGCGCGAACACCCTGTCCTTCTGGACCAGTTTCTTGGCCGCCGCATCCCCCTTGGCCGCGTCCTGGTTGTCGTCCTCGGCCCCGATGAACTCGATGGTGCGTCCGTGCACGCCGCCGGCCTCGTTCGCGCGCTGGAACCTGGCCCTGGCCCCGATCTCCGCGTCCTTGGTGGAGTAGCCGCTCGCGCTGGTCTTGGTGAGCACGCCACCCACCTTGACCGTCGTGGCGGTCACCCCCGCCGCCCCCTCGGAGCCACCGCCCCCCGCGGCCTTCTGCTCGGCCGCGCAGCCGCCTGCGGCGAGCGCCGCCGCGGCCACCAGGCCGATGAGTCGCACTGCCTGCCGTCTCATAGGTCGCTCCCTGCCGTGCCGTGCCGTGCGGCGCGCACTCGACACAATTTGGCCTAGCGCTCGCTTGGTTTCGTCAGCGTAGATTTGGCATCCGGGAGTGTCAATGGAAGATCACCACACCCCTCACACGGGCCACCC
Organism: Streptosporangium sp. NPDC006013; assembly: GCF_040614275.1. Taxonomy (NCBI): domain Bacteria; kingdom Bacillati; phylum Actinomycetota; class Actinomycetes; order Streptosporangiales; family Streptosporangiaceae; genus Streptosporangium; species Streptosporangium sp. NPDC006013. The sequence goes on along the minus strand of NZ_JBEXUE010000017.1, from coordinate 36,153 downwards.
GACCACCCGGAAGGCACGGCGGTGCCCCGGCAGGGTGGATAACCAAGCGATTGCTTGCTTATAATGCCGCTCCGGGCCAACGTGCGGAGCGCACGGGGCCCTCGGCTCGACGGGAGCGGACATGTTGATGCGTGCGGCCGTACTCACCGGGTTCGGCACGGCGCTGGAGGTACGCGAGGTCGAGATCGCCGACCCGGGACCCGGCGAGGTGCGGGTGCGGATCAAGGCGTCCGGCGTCTGCGGGTCCGACATCAAGGCGCTGGACGGCAAGAGCCCGGTGGTGCGACGGCTCCCCTTCGTACTCGGCCACGAGAGCGCCGGGATCGTGGAGAGCACCGGAGCCGGGGTGACCGGCGTCAGACCCGGTGACCATGTGATCATCGCGATGAACGGCGCCTGCGGGCGCTGCCGCAACTGCGGCGCCGGCCGGTTCCACCTGTGCGGCGGCCCCGCCAGGATGGCGGCCATCATGGGCACGATGCGCGACGGCGGTACCCGGATCACCGTGGACGGCGACGGCGCCAGGACGATGATCGGCATCGGCTCGTTCGCCGAGTACGCCGTGGTCAACGAGGCGATGTGCGTGAAGATCGCAAAAGACGCGCCGTTCGACACCATGTGCCTGCTGGCCTGCGGGGTGATCACCGGCGTCGGCGCGGTGCTGAACGTCGCGCAGGTCACCCCCGGCTCCAGCGTGCTGGTGGTCGGCTGCGGCGGGGTCGGGCTGAACGTCGTCCAGGGCGCCGCGCTGGCCGGAGCCACCACCATCGTCGCCGCGGACGTGGCCGAACAGAAGCTGAAGCTGGCCGAGGAGTTCGGCGCCACCCACACGATCCTCGTCACCGACCTGCCCAAGCAGGTGGGCGAGATCGTCAGGGGCGGCGTGGACTACGCCTTCGACGTGACCGGCGTGGCCGGCGTGCTCGGCGCCGCCCTCGCCTCCACCCAGCCCGGCGGCACGACGGTGATGGTCGGCAGCCCGCCGCAGGGCGAGCCGCTCAGTGTCGAGCCGGGCCTGCTGTTCGCCTCCAGGCGCCTGATGGGCACCCAGGGCGGCGACGCCGCCCCGATCAGGGACCTGCCCATGCTCGCCGAGCAGTACCTGCGCGGCCGCCTCGACCTCGACCGCCTGGTCAGCGAGCGCCTCCCGCTGGAGGAGATCAACGAGGCGATCCGGCACGTCCGCGAGGGGGCGGTGGCCCGCAGCGTCATCGTCTTCGACTGACCGCCGCCCTCGTGCACGACCTCCCCGGTCGCCGCTTCGGCTCAGCCGCGACCCGCGCCGACGAGCTCCCTGCTCGGCTCCTCGATCTCCTCGTCCTCCTCCTGCCCCTCGACGGAGAGGTTGGGCAGGAGACGGTCCAGCCAGGCGGGGCACCACCAGTTGAACCTGCCGAGCAGGACCATGGTCGCCGGGACCAGCAGGCCCCTGATGATCGTGGCGTCCACCGCGATGGCCACCGCCAGGCCGACACCGAAGATCTTTACCATCGGATCGGGATAGGCGACGAACGCGACGAAGACCGAGACCATGATCAGAGCGGCGGAAGTGATCACCCGGCCGGTCGACCCCAACCCCTCGGCCACCGCCCTGCGGTTGTCGCCGTGCCTCAGGTACGCCTGCCGCACGGCGGTGAGCAGGAAGACCTCGTAGTCCATCGACAGGCCGAACAGGATCGCGAACAGCATCAGCGGGATGTAGCTGTCGATCGGCACGGTGAAGAAGAGCGTGCTCAGATAGGAGGCGTCCACGTTGACCGGCGGGTCCATGCCGACCAGGCCACTGCCAAGGCCCAGGGAGAAGACCAGCGAGAGCGCGCCGAACGCGGCCCCGAGCGAGATCAGGTTCATCACCGCGGCCTTGATCGCGACGACCGGCGAGCGGAACGCCAGGAGCAGCAGCAGTGCGCTCAGCAGGACCACGACGCCGACGACCAGCGGGGTGCGAGCGGCGATCTTGGAGTTGGCGTCGGCCATGCCCGCGACCTCACCGCCCACGTGTACCTTGGCTCCCTCGATCTCGAGCGCGCGGACCGCCTTGACCACATCCAGCGCCCGAGGGTCACTGGGGGCGTAGTCGGGGATCGCCTGGACCAGGGCCGCCGTGCCGCGCTCGTTGAGAACCGGGTCGCCGACATGGGCCACTCCCCCGACGGCCGCGACGCGGTCCTTCAGGTTCTGCAATATGGCCGGGGCGGGCTTCCGGTCGACGACCGGGGTCTCCAGATCCGCCACCACGACGAGCGGGCCGTTCATGCCGGGTCCGAACCCGGCCTGCAGCAGTTCGTAGGAGCGCCGCGCGTCGGTGCCGCGATCGCCGTAGCCGTTGTCGAGCGTGCCCAGCTTGAGCCCCAGGGCGGGGGCGGCGAGCGCTCCCAGGAGCACGACGCTGAGCGCGAGCACGCTCCAGGGACGCCTGGCCACCCAGTTGCCCAGCGAGGCCCAGCCGGAGGAGCCGTGGCTGCCCCGGCGCCCCATGAACGGCAGGCGGAACGCGTTGACCCGCTGTCCGAGCATCCCGAGCAGCGCGGGGACCAGCGTGACGGCGGTGAGCACCGCGCAGACCACCGAGATGCCGGTGATCCAGCCGAGTGTCTGCAGCATGGGGAAGTCGGCGAGCAGGAGCGCGCTGAGCGCGATGATCACCGTGCCGCCGGCGAACACCACCGCACCGCCGGAACTGGCGACCACCCGGCGGATCGCCTCGTGGACGGGCACATCGTCGGCCAGCAGCTTGCGGTACCTGCTGAGCAGGAAGAGCGCGTAGTCGATGCCGACGCCGAGGCCGATCATCGTCGCCAGGATCGGCGCCTGCTTGGGCACGTCCACCAGGTGGCCGAGCAGGCCGATCGTGCCGAGCCCGGTCGCGATGCTGACCAGTGCGACGAAGATCGGGATCATCGCGGCGACCAGGGTGCCGAACGCGAACAGCAGGACCAGCAGCGCGCAGATCACTCCGATGATCTCGCTCGTCCCGGTCTTGATCTCCTTGTTCGCCGGGCTCGACGAGCCGGCGGGCACGACCTCCAGGCCCGCCGCCCGCGCGGGCTCGGCCGCTTCGACGAGGAGCTTGGCGGTCTCGGCCGTCTTGGTGGTGTCGTGCCCCTCAAGCTTGACCGCGATGAAACCGATCTCCAGGCTGGGCGCGATCCCGCCCGTCCGGGAGGGAGGGGTCACCTCCACCACGTGCGGGACCTTGCGGATCTGCTCCGCGGCGCGTTCCACCGCGCTCTTCCTCGGCTCGGCGATGAGGGAGCCGTCGGGAGAGTAAAGGACGAGCTGGACCGAGCCACCCATCTCGTAACCGGGGCCGAAGCCGTCCTTCAGCAGGTCCATCGCCCGCTGGGCGTCGGTGCCGGGGAGGCTGGTGTCGTTGGTGGCCGGTCCGGGGAACAGCACCGAGCCCGCCATCAGCAGTGCCGCGGCGACGACCCACAGCGCCAGCACCGCCTTGCCATGCCGCGCGCACCAACTCCCCAGCCGCCCCAGCAAACCAGACATTCGGTGACCGCCCTATTAAAGTCTGAAATGTGCCTGAAACGCCGTACTGTACGGCCGTACAGAACCTACGATACGAGAGTAGGCGCGCAAACTGGGAAATACTCCCAATAGCGTGGGATTGAGACGATGACCACACTTGAACATGGACACGACACCCGCGGCCGGATCCTCGACGCCGCTCGCCGGTTGTTCGCCGAGCGCGGCTATGCGGCGACCTCGCTGGCCGACATCGCCGCGGCCGTCGGCCTGACGAAGACCGCCGTCGCCTACCACTTCCATCCCAAGGACCGGCTGGCCACCGAGCTGCTCGCACCCGCCGCCGAGGACATCATGGTCCTGATCGAGAGCGACTTCGACGACGACCGCGCCTTCGTCGAGGCCCTGGTGACCTTCGTGGTCAGGTATCGGGCGATCATCCGGCTGATCATGGAGGACATCGGCGGCGCCGACGACGCGCCACCCGGCTCCCCCGGCGAGATCATCCGCGCCTTCCGTGACGAGATCTACCACCGGCTGGCCGGACCCGACCCCGATCCCGATCGCCGGGTCTGGGCCTGGGCCCTGCTGGGGTCACTCCAGTACGGGGTGGTCAAGACGATCGACCTCCCCCAGGAGGACGTCAGGAAGGCCCTGCTGGCCACCGCCCTGGCCGCCATCTGACCGCTACCCCGCCGCCCCGCCGCCCCGCGAACACCACACCCGAGTTCCCCGCTCCCCCGCGGGCGCCCATCGCCCCGGCCCGCCGCCGTACCGGGATGCCGTCATCCCGACGGGGCCGCCTCCCCGGGTACCGGATCCGGCGAGTCGGGCGGATCGGGAGGCGCGGTGGTCTCCCCCGGGCCGTGGCTCGGCCCCGGACCAGGCCCCGGACCAGGCCCGCTCTGGCCCGCCACACCGACCGTGATCACGATCGTCGCGCCCGGCCGGGCACAGGTGCCCGGCGCCACGCTCTGCGCCAGCACCACACCGTCCTGAGCGTCGTCGGTGACCAGCCGCGCCCGGGTCCGTACCGCGAAACCCGCCCCACCGAGCGTGTTCGAGGCATCGGCCGCGCTCTGGCCGGTGATCGACGGCACCGGAGCGCCGTACCTGGAGATGACGAGCGCCACCGCGCTGCCCGGCGAGACGTGCTTGCCCGCGCCGGGGGTGCTCGCCAGCACCCGCCCGGCCGGCTGGTCCGAGCAGCGCGTACTCACCCCTCCGGCGACCAGCCCGGCCTGGGTAAGCGCCACCTGGGCGGCACTCCTGGCGAGGCCGACCAGCGTGGGCACCTGGATCCCCGCGGAGACCTCCAGGTTGACCTTGCCCTTCCTCGGCAGTGTGGTCCCCGCCACCGGGTTGCTCGTGAGCACCTCCCCGACCGGCCGGTTGGAGTTGACCGCCTGGACGGTCCCGGCGACCAGCCCGGCCTGTTCGATCAGGCGCGCCGCCCCGGAACGGTCCAGCCCGACGAGGGCCGGCACGACCGTCGTGACCTCGGGCGGTGGCAGCGGGGAGGATCTGACACCCTCCGCGCGCGGCGGCTTGGCCGGATTCGTCGGGAGTGGCCTGACCGACGGGCTCGTCCTGCTTGGCTGCGGTGCCGTCTCGACCTGGGGACTGCTCTCCACCACCGGTACCGCCGGCGGTACCGCCGCGCCTTTCGGGGTGACACCGCTCAGTGCCGGGACCAGCACCCCCACCAGCACCGCGGCGCTCACCAGCAGCGCCCCGGAGACCGCCATCGACGCCCTGGTGGCCGCCCGCCCCGGATGAGTGCGGGGCTCGTCGAAGTCCTCGCCTTCGGTGAAGTGCCCGCGCCCACCGGACATCGCCCGCCAGGCGGACCCGGAGGTGCGCGACCTCCCCGCGAGGCCCGACACATCGGAGGAACCGGGCGTATCCAAGGAATCAGCGGGACCGGACACGCCGGACGGGTCTGAGACGTCAGGCTCGCCGGAGCCGGCCCGCAGGGCGAGACCGCCGGGCACCGGAGGGGTCCGGGAGTCGAGCACCGACCTGTGCCCGTCGTTGCCGAGCAGCGCGAGCAGCAGCTCCCGGCTGCTGGGACGGTTACCAGGATTCTTGTCCAGGCAGTCGACCACCAGCGCGCCGAGCAGCCCGTCCAGGCGCCCCAGCTGCGGGGCCGCGGTGAGGATCCGGTTCAGGACCGCCGCGATCGAGTCCTGGCCGAAGGGCGCCTGGGCGTTGGCCGCGAAACATATCGTGGCGCCCCAGGCGAAGACGTCGGCCGCCGGGTTGATCTCGGCGCCCTCCACCTGCTCGGGCGCCATGTAGGCCGGAGTCCCCGCACCGCGCCCGCTCTGGGTGGCCGCCGCGTCCAGCGCCCTGGCCAGCCCGAAGTCGATGACCCTCGGCCCGTCCGGACCGAGCAGCACGTTCTGCGGCTTGAAGTCGCGGTGCACGATCCCGGCCCGGTGGATGGCCGCGAGCGCGGTGGCCGTGCCGATGGCCAGACGCTCCAGCCGGCCTCCCTCGCGGGGCCCGCTGACCGCGACCTCGCGGTGGAGCGACGGGCCGTCGACGTACTCGCTGACGATGTAGGGCCGGGCGCCGTCCAGCCCGGCGTCGATCATCTGGGCCGTGCAGAACCGGGCCACCTGCTTCGCCAGCTCGACCTCGCGCAGGAAGATCTCAGGGTTCTCCCCCACCGAGCCGTGCAGAAGCTTGACCGCGTAGGGCTCTGATCCGGTGTCGGGGCGCACCCCGACATAGACCACTCCCTGGCCTCCCTCTCCGAGCCGCCCGATGATCTCGTACTCACCGAGCGCCGCCGGATCCCCCGTTCTGAGCGGCTGCGCATACGGCACGCGAGCCTCCCCTCGCCGCCACCCTTCTCACTCAAGAAGAAGCATCGCCGACAGTCAACGGGCAGACAGGTCTTCTCTCCCTCACCGTGATATTCATGTGATGCTCAGGTCAGGGCAAGTCCCAACACACCTCCCGAATCGCCAACGCCCAGCACAGAGCCGGGGCCGGGCAGGCCATCCGGCACGGCCCGCGGGGCCGGGCCCCGGCGCGTCATTCCCCGGAGTCGGCGACCTGAACGGGTCCACGACCTCGTGCCCACCGGGAATGCCCGGACTGCGGCCGGTCAGCGGAGGAAGGCCGTGTACTCGTCGAGGATGGGGAGGATCTGGTCGGCCTCGGCGCTGGGGAGGCTGAGTACGACCTCCTCGATGCCCAGTTCGGAGTAGTAGTCGAGTTTCTCCGCGTTGGGGAGCGTGCCGAAGGGGACGATCTTGGCCATCTCGCGTTCCGCCTTGTCGCAGGCTTCGCGCAGGGCGGGGAGGGCGGCCCTGATGCCCCGGCCGCCGATCGGCATCCAGCCGTCGGCGTACTCGGCGACGTGGGCGAAGAGCTTGGGGCCCGCGGCCCCGCCCACGTAGACGGGGGGACCGGAGATCGGCTTGGGCCAGGACCAGGAGGGCTCGAAGCCGACGTGGCGGCCGTCGAAACCGGCCTCCTCCCGGCTCCACAGGGCCTTCATCGCCAGCATGTGCTCGCGGGCCACGTCGCGGCGGGAGCGGAAACCCTGCGGGCCGAGGTGATCCTCGACCTCCTCGACGTTCCAGCCGAACCCGATGCCGAGCACCACCCGGCCGCCGGAGAGGTGGTCGAGGGTGGCGACGGCCTTGGCGGTGACCAGGGGTTCGCGCTGGGCGACGAGCATGATGCCGGTGCCGAGGGTGATCTCGCTCGTCACGGCGGCGGCGTGGGAGAGCGCGACGAGCGGGTCGAGCGTGCGCCGGTACTCCTCGGGGAGCACCGCCTGTCCCGCGGCCGGGGGCGTACGGCGGGAGATGGGGATGTGCGTGTGCTCCGGCAGGTAGAGGGAGGCGAACCCGCGCTCCTCGGCCGCCCCGGCCAGTTCGGAGACCGGCATGGACCGGTCGGTGGCGAACATCGTGACACCTAGCCGCATCAGCGCCTCCGTCTTCACGTCCGGACCTTCGACGGGCGTCTCGCCTCTCGGCCGGACACCCCGTCTTCGCCGGACATTCTGTCCCGTATCCCAGCTGTCCGCCCAGGTTGCCGGGGGGAACGTCCCGGCCAAGCGGACCCGCTTGGTTAACCAAGCGATTGCTCGTTTATCATCCCTAGGGTAGCTTGCTCACGTCACCAAAGACGAGGCGTTCACCGGGCACGGCTGAGCACCGCGGCCGGCGGACACGGCAATCCTCACGGGAGGACGCTGATGGCGTTCACGGATCTGGGCGACGTCCGGCTGTTCCACACCGACGACGGCTCCGGCGACACGACGCTGCTGCTCGTCCACGGTCTGGGCGCCGACTCCCACGAGTGGGTCCACCACATCCCCACCCTCGCCAGGGACCATCGGGTGATCGCGGTGGACATGCGCGGGCACGGTTACTCCTCCGCGCCCGAGGAGGGCAACACCCCCCGGCAGATGGCGGACGACCTCGCCGGGCTCTGTGCGGCCCTGGGCGTGGAGTCCTGCGTCGCCGTCGGCCACTCGATGGGCGGCCAGATCGTCTCCCACCTCGCCGTGGAGTATCCCTCGCTGGTCAGGGCCCTGGTCACGGTCGATCCCGGCTACGGCTTCGCGGGCGCGCTGAGCGAATACCTCCCCACCCTGATCGAGCAGATGCGCGAGGACGTCGTGGGGGTCTCACTGCGCAACGACGAGTGGACCCAGACCGCCGCCACGCCCGAGTGGCTGCGCGAGTGGCACCGGCGCCGGATCCTCGCCACTCCTCCGCACGTACTGCTCCAGGCGTTCGAGGCGATGTTCGGCGGTCCGGACGCGCTCGGCCTGCGCCCCAACTCCGACGAATACCTCGCGCGCCGGACCTGCCCGGTGCTCACCTTCTGGTTCGACCCCTCCCAGGCGACCTGGGAGGCCGGACTGTTCAAGAACCCGCACTCCAAGGCGGTCACCTGGGAGGGCAGCGGTCACCGGCTGCACGAGGAACGTCCGGGCGAGTTCCTCATCGTCGTCACCAACTGGCTAAGGAGCCTGCCGTGAAGTTCTCGTTGATGCTCAACCCGCAGATCCCCGGCTCGGGCTACAGCCAGGAGGAGAACGCGAAGGCCAGGAGGCCGATCGGGCGCGACACCGAGTCGTACCAGAGGCTGCTGGACGAGGTGCGCGAGATCGCCGTCCACGCCGACCAGATCGGTTTCGACGCGTTGATGATGACCGAGCACCACTTCCACTCCGAGGGTTTCGAGTTCTCGGTCAACCCGCTGATGTTCCTCACCGACCTGGCGGCCAGGACCGAGCGCATCCTGCTCGCCCCGCTCGGCCTGGTGCTGCCCGCCTGGGACCCGATCAGGGCGGCCGAGGACGTGGCCCTGCTCGACCAGTTCAGCAAGGGCCGGCTCCGGCTCGGCGTGGCCCGCGGCTACCAGAACCGCTGGATGAACGTGCTGGGGCAGCGCTGGCACGCCTCGGCCGCCAGGTCCGACGGGTCGAACTCCGACAACCGCAACTTCGACGTGTTCGGCGAGGTGCTGAACATCATGAAGATGGCGTGGACCCAGGAGACGCTCCGCTACAAGTCCGACGTGCTCGACTACGAGGTCCCCTCGCCCTTCGACGGGATCGAGGGCTGGCCCGCGCAGGAGTGGACCAGGACCTTCGGCGCCCCGGGTGAGCTCGACGACGACGGGAAGATCCAGGCGATCTCGGTCTGCCCCCGGCCGTACCAGAACCCCCACCCGGAACTGTGGCAGCCGTTCACCATCTCCGACCGCTCGGTGGTCAGGGCGGCGCAGGAGGACATCCTGCCGTGGATGTTCACCCCGAACCCCGACGATCACGCCGCCAAGGCCAGGCTCTACCAGGAGGAGTCGGCCAAGTGCGGCCGTGACTACAAGCTGGGCGAGCACACCGGCATCCTCAAGATCGTCGGAATGGCCGACACCAAGGAGGAGGCCATCGCCACCTACGGCAAGAGCATGCAGAAGGACTTCGCCGCCTTCTTCGGGCCGTTCGGCTACCTGGAGGTCCTGCGTAAGAAGGAGGACGACAGGCACCAGCCGATCAGCCCCGAGAAGGGCGACTTCAAGCGCATGAACGAGGTCGAGATGGCCCTGCTCGGCGGCCCCGACGACGTCAAGCGCGGCATCCAGCGCATGCTCGACCGGATGCCGGACCTGGAGTGGTTCGGCCTGTTCATGCAGGGTCAGCAGGGCGTCCTGCCCCTCGACACCGTCAAGCGCAACCTGGAGCTGTTCGCCACCAAGGTCATCCCCGAGTTCTCCGACTGACCTTTCGCTGATCCGGCCCTCCAGAGGTCCCCACCCTCCGGGAAATCCCCGTCGGGAATCCCCGTGGAAGTAAGGACAGGGACGGCACCCGCAGATGTCCCCCGGCTACCCCGGGGGGACATCTATCGAAATTTCAGCATTTCGGAGCCCAGGAGGATCCGTGCAGTTCTGGCTTGGAGCGTCATTCGTCGAGACCGGCCAGTTCATCGAACTGGCCAGGGCCGCGGAGCGGTGCGGCATTCACACGCTCACCCTGTCGGACCACATCTTCTACGCCGACTTCGAGTCGCCCTATCCCTATTCCAGAACCGGCGCCCCCCGCTGGAACGCCGAGACGCACTGGCCGGACGTGTGGGTGACGATCGGCGCGATGGCCGCCGTCACCACCACCCTGCGTTTCGCGCCCAACGTCTACATCGCCCCGGCCCGTGATCTGTTCACCGTCGCCAAGCAGGTCTCCACGGCCGCGGTCCTGTCCGGGAACCGGGTTACCTTCGGCGTCGGCGTCGGCTGGTGCAAGGAGGAGTTCGTCCAGACAGGTCAGGACTTCCACACCCGGGGACGCAGGCTGGACGAGATGATCCCGGCCCTGCGCGAACTCTGGGCCGGCGGCACCGTCACCCACCACGGCACCCACTACGACTACGGCCCGCTCTCGATCTCCCCCGTACCCTCCGTGCCCGTGCCGTTCTTCGTCGGCGGCGACAGCGAGGCGGCGCTGCGCCGCGCGGCCAGGACGGGCGACGGCTGGATGGGCAACCGGATCTACACCGAGGAACAGCTCGACCCGGTCCTCGCCGACCTGCGGCGCTACCTCAAGGAGTACGGCAGGGCGGAAGACGCCCTGCAGATCATCGCGCCACTCGCGGTCATGCCCGACGCCGCCACCTACCGCCGCTTCGCCGACAAGGGGGTGACCGGAACGATGGCCGCGCCCTGGTGGCTCGCCACCCCCGAGGAGAAGGCCGGGTACGGCGAGGGCATCGAGCTCAAGATAGCCACCATGGAGCGCTTCGCCGAGGAGGTCGTCTCGAAGATGTGACGCCTCGCCCGACGCGCACGCCCGGCACGGCACGGCCGGGCCCCGTATCAGGCCCCGTATCGGGCCGCGCTGGATCCCGGCGGTGATCACCGCGCCGAACCGGCACAGCGTGCCCCGGCCGGGCCCGCGTGCCGGGTGGCCGGTCGCCCGGCGGCCCGAGCCGATAGCCTGGCCGGGTGCTCGAAAAGATCAAAGCCACCCGTTACGTGACGCCCCTGCGGGAGGGCGGCTCGCTCCCCGGGGTCATGGAGGCGGACGACCTCGGCACGCACGTCGTGAAGTTCCGCGGCGCCGGCCAGGGCCGCCGGGTCCTGGTGGCGGAGATCGTGTCCGCCGGGCTGGCCCGGCGTCTCGGTTTCCGCACGCCCGAGCTGAAGGTGATCGACGTCGATCCACAGCTCGGCGCCCGCGAGCCGGACGAGGAGATCCAGGACCTGCTCAAGGCCAGCGAGGGCAACAACCTGGCCGTCGACTTCCTGCCGGGCGCGCTGGGCTTCGAGCCGCTGGCCTGGCCTCCAGAGCCCGGTTTCGCCTCCCGCCTGCTCTGGTTCGACGCGCTGATCCACAACGTCGACCGGAGCTGGCGCAACCCGAACCTGCTCCTGTGGCACGGCGACACCTGGCTGATCGACCACGGCGCCGCGCTCTGGTTCCACCACAACTGGCCCTCGGCCGACCCGCTGCGCGGCTTCGACGCGCGCGACCATGTGATGGCCCCCTTCGCCACCCGGATGTCCGAGGCCGACGCCGAGTTCAGCGAGAGGATCACCAGGGACCTGCTCGACGGGGTGGTGGACGAGGTTCCCGACGAGTGGCTGGAGGACGAGCCGGGGTTCGACGGGGCGCAGGCCGTGCGGCAGGCGTACGTCGAGCACCTGCTGGCCCGCGCCCAGGGCCCGCGTACCTGGCTGCCGGCTCCCTCGGCCGCCTCCGGCCAGGACTCGGCGGCTCAGCAGGGAAAGCCCGGCTCGGTGGGCGCGTTCTGGAAGGACAGCCGGTGAAGGACGTCTACGAGTACGCGATCATCCGGGTCATCCCCCGGGTGGAGCGCGGCGAGCTGATCAACGCCGGCGTGCTGCTCTACTGCCAGCCACGCGGCTACCTGTGCGCCCGTGTGGAACTGGACGAGGCACGCCTGCGCGCCCTCGACCCCCAGGTGGACCTCGACGGCGTACGGCACGCGCTCGACGTCTACCGGCGCTCCTGCGGCGGCGACGAGGGACCGCTGACCGAGGAGCCGCTGGGCAGCCGGTTCCGCTGGCTGACCGCCCCGCGCAGCACGATCGTGCAGACGGGCCCGGTCCACGCCGGTCTCACCGCCGACCCGGAGGCGGAGCTGGAGCACCTCGTGACCTGCCTGGTCCGCAGCCCCTGAGCCGAGCCCGGAAAGCGGCCCGGGCATGCGGACACGAGTGAGCGTCCGGTCGTCCAGGTGCACGGTCTCGACCTCGATCTCGACCTCGATCCGCCGGTAGCCGGGTCGCTCGAAGGCCGGCGATCCGCCCGGAGCGGCGGGACGCCGGTCAGAAGAGCACGGACATGAAGGTGCCGACCTCGACGAAACCGGCCCTGCGGTAGGCGGCCCTGGCCGGGGCGTTGTAGTCGTTGACGTACAGCGAGACCACCGGCGCGAAGTAGTCGAGCGCGTGCTTGACCACCGCGGCCATCCCTGACACCGCGTGGCCGCGGCCACGCAGGTCGGGGTGGACCCAGACGCCCTGGATCTGGCAGGCGTGCGGCGTCACCGCGCCGATCTCGGCCTTGAAGACGACCCTGCCCCCCTCGATGCGGGCGTACGACCTGCCGATCCTGATCAGCTCGGCGACCCGGGACCGGTAGAGGGCTCCGCCGTCCCCCAGCTCAGGGGAGACGCCCACCTCCTCGGTGAACATCGCCACGCAGGCCGGCAGCAGGATGTCGAACTCGTCGGGCCGGACCCGCCGCACCAGCGGGTCGGCCGGGAGCGGCGACGGCTCCGTGGTCACCATGAGCGGCTGCGCCCAGCGGATCGCACGGGCGGCTCCCCAGTGCGGCTCCAGCCGCTCCCAGAGCACCTCGACCGCGTCGGCCGGGCCGACGATCGAGGAACAGCGGCGGCCCTGCTTGCGTGCGCGTTCGGCGAAGGCGTAGACGGCGTCGGTACCGGCGTTGACCGGAACCAGGTTCGCCCCGGCGTAACAGAGGGAGGTCAGGCCACCGCGCGGCCCGAACCCCCACATCTGGCCACCGAGTCTGGCCGGATTGAGCCCGACAGAACGGACCCTGGAGGCGACGAAAACGTTACCGACGGGGTCGATGTCGAGAAGCGCCAGGACCTCGTCTCGATCGTTGTCGTCGAGCACGCGCGACGCCGTTGTACGCAGCATCACATGCTCAGCCTACGCGACCCCCTCGATTTTGGCAGGAACCAACACAGAGCATCTCATCTACCTGCTAGATCGCCCTTCCCCCCGGGTGCCCGGCGGGCACCCGGACGGGCGAGGGTCCGATCACCGGCACGGGCACCGGCAGCGGCAGGCCGGGGCAACGGGCGTCCGGGCCGCCGGAGTCCCGCCGTGCTCCACCGGGGAGGGTGCCGTCCCGCAGGTAGGCGGCCAGGCGACGGTCGACGCAGGCGTTCCCGTTGAGCGAGATCCCGTGGTTGCCGCCGGGTACGACCAGCAGCCGGGAGCCGCGGAGCAGGGTACGCATCCGCAGCGCCCCCGCGTACGGGGTGGCGGCGTCGCGCTCCCCCTGGATCAGCATGACCGGTGGCAACCCGGTGCTGTCGTGCACCCGCACGGGGGTGCCTCCCTGCACGGGCCAGAACGCGCACGGCGCGTTGTACCAGGCGTTGGGCCAGGTGAGGAAGGGTGCCCTGGCGTTGGCCCTGGTCATGTCCGTCCGCCAGCGTGTCCAGTCGCGCGGCCAGACTGCGTCGCTGCACTGCACCGCCAGGTAGACGGCGTAGTTGTTCTCGTCCTTGGCGTCGTTCTCCGCGTGCTTGCGGTAGGCGTTGAGCAGGAGTGCCGTCTCCCCCTTCTTGACGTAGGCGGAGAAGGCCTTGGCCAGCTGCGGCCAGACGGCGTCGGAGTAGCCGCCGACGGTGTAGAGATCGTCGAGCTCGCTCGGGCCGATCACTCCCGCCGCGGGGTGGCCGCCCAACCGGGTACGCATGGCGTCCCAGGCGAAGGAGACGGCCCTCTCGGTGGCGCCCAGCCGGTAGACCGGATTGTGACGGGCGATCCATCTGAGGAATTCCCGGTGCCTGCTCTGGAAGGCGATGCTCTGGCTCAGGTTCGAGCGGTACCAGATACCGCGCGGATCCACCACGCTGTCCAGGACGAGCCGACTGAGCCGGCCGGGAAAGAGCGTCGCGTAGACCGCGCCCAGGTAGGTCCCGTACGAGTAGCCCAGGAAGCTGATCTTCGACTCGCCGAGCGCCTCCCTGATCAGGTCCATGTCCCTGGCGGAGTTCTCCGTGGTCATGTGGGGCAGCATCCAGCCCCACCGGACGCCGCACGCCTGGGCGTACTCGCGGGCCCGGTCGATGAGCATGCTCTCGTCCCGCCTGGTGACCGGCACCTGGTCGGGGCGGGGCGGCTTGTAGTACTCCACGGGATCGACACAGCTCAGCGCCGGCTCGCTGGCCCCCACCCCGCGCGGGTCGAAACCGATCACGTCGAACCGGTCGGCCAGGCCGCCGGGAAGCCCTGCCACGACGCCCTTGACCAGATCGCGACCGGACGCCCCGGGACCGCCTGGATTGACCAGCAGCGCGCCGAGACGGTCGTGGGTGGCCCTCCCTCTGATCCGGTTCAGGGCGATGTTGATGGTCTGGTACGGGTTGTCGTAGTCGAGCGGCACACTCAGCGTGGCACACTCCATCCGGCTGTCCGCCCGCTGCCCGGGAACGGACGGCGTCGCCCCGGGCACCGAGGTCCCGCCCTCGCAGGGCCCCCAGACCAGCCCCTCCCTGCCCTGGGCCACCGCCCCCTGCGGCACTCCCACCGCGGCTGCCAGCATCGCGATGCTCGCGGCAATCCCGACGACCCTCTTCTTCACTGTGCGGTCCCCCTACTCGTACGGCAGAGGCGATGGTCTCCCGGAGGTGGCGCGATTCACCCGGGACACAACCGGATATCTAGCAAAGTGTAGTCAGATAATTGCTAAGTGTAATGATCCCAGGTCGGACGGCGCCACCAGGTGGGCCGGCAGAACACCGCAAACGGCCACGGAGGCTACGGAGACCGGAAAACGGAAATCTCCGGCGGAGAGCACCCCGCAAAAGGTGCGCCCCCGGCGGCGAGAGAGCGACCGGGGGGCGGACACGTGCGGGAAGCGGGACGACGGTGCCTAGCCGACGACGACCTGGGGGCCCGTGACGTCGTCGTCGAGGTCGACCTCCACGCCCATCTGCTCGGCGAGGCGCAGCGCCTCCTCGATCAGGGTCTCCACGATCTGCGACTCGGGAACGGTCTTGATGACCTCGCCCTTGACGAAGATCTGGCCCTTGCCGTTGCCGGAGGCGACACCGAGGTCGGCCTCGCGGGCCTCACCGGGGCCGTTGACGACGCACCCCATCACCGCGACGCGGAGCGGGACCTTCAGCCCCTCCAACCCCGCCTGGACCTGCTCGGCCAGGGTGTAGACGTCGACCTGGGCACGCCCGCAGGAGGGGCAGGAGACGATCTCCAGGCCGCGCTCGCGCAGGTTGAGCGACTCCAGGATCTGGTTGCCGACCTTGACCTCCTCGACCGGCGGGGCGGACAGCGACACGCGGATGGTGTCGCCGATCCCCTCGGCGAGCAGGGCCCCGAAGGCGACGGCGGACTTGACCGTGCCCTGGAAGGCCGGGCCCGCCTCGGTGACACCGAGGTGGAGCGGATAGTCGCACCGGGCGGCGAGCAGGCGGTATGCCTGGACCATCACGACCGGGTCGTTGTGCTTGACGGAGATCTTGATGTCGCGGAAGCCGTGCTCCTCGAAGAGCGAGCACTCCCAGAGCGCCGACTCCACCAGCGCCTCGGGGGTGGCCTTGCCGTACTTCTGGAGCAGGCGGGGGTCGAGCGAGCCGGCGTTGACGCCGATCCTGATCGGCACGCCGTGGTCGGCGGCGGCCCGCGCGATCTCACCGACCTTGTCGTCGAACTTCTTGATGTTGCCGGGGTTGACCCGGACCGCCGCGCAGCCCGCCTCGATCGCGGCGAAGACGTACTTCGGCTGGAAGTGGATGTCGGCGATCACCGGGATCTGCGACTTCCTGGCGATGGTCGGCAGCGCGTCGGCGTCGTCCTGCGAGGGGACCGCGACCCGGACGATCTGGCAGCCCGAGGCGGTCAGCTCGGCGATCTGCTGGAGCGTCGCGTTGACGTCGGCGGTGACCGTGGTGGTCATCGACTGGACGGAGACCGGCGCGTCCCCGCCCACGGGGACGGAGCCGACCATGATCTGACGAGATATGCGTCGCTCGGCGATCGGCCTGGTCCTTACGGACGGGATTCCGAGAGCAACAGAAGTCATTTTCAGCCCTTGAAGAGTCGACGACGCTCACCAGTCTAGGCAGTCCCGGTGAGCTCCCGTGCCCTTATCCGTGCCCAGGAGTCGGCATCGAGCACCTCGGCCACCGATCCGGCCTCGGTGACGGTGTGCTCGGAGACCACCGAGGCCACGGTGTCGACGATGCCGAGGAAGGGCAGCCGACCGGCCAGGAACGCCTCGACGCAGACCTCGTTGGCGGCGTTGTAGACGGCCGGTGCCGTGCCGCCGGCCGCGCCGACGTGGCGGGCCAGCGCGACGGCGGGGAAGGCTCCGTCGTCGAGCGGCTCGAACGTCCAGGTGTGGGCGGCGGTCCAGTCGACGCCGGGCGCGGCGTCGGCGACCCGCTCGGGCCAGCCGAGGGCCAGCGCGATGGGCAGGCGCATGTCGGGCGGGCTGGCCTGGGCGATGGTCGAGCCGTCGACGAACTCGACCATCGAGTGGATGACCGACTGCGGGTGGACCACGACGTCGATGTGCTCGAAGCCGATGTCGAAGAGCAGGTGCGCCTCGATGACCTCCAGGCCCTTGTTGACGAGCGTGGCGGAGTTCACCGTGATCACCGGTCCCATCGACCAGGTGGGGTGGGCGAGTGCCTGCTCGGGGGTCACCTCCGCGAGATCCGCGCGCGACCTGCCGCGGAAGGGCCCGCCGCTCGCGGTGACGACCAGGCGCCGCACGGCGGAGGCGTCGGGGCCGGTGGGACCCGCCGCCCACAGGCACTGGGCCAGCGCGGCGTGCTCGGAGTCGACCGGGATCAGCTGGCCCGGCTTGGCCAGGCGCTTGACCAGCGGCCCTCCGACGATCAGTGACTCCTTGTTGGCGAGCGCGAGCGCCCGGCCGGCTTCCAGCGCGGCCAGCGTGGAGGTCAGCCCCAGCGCGCCGGTGATGCCGTTGAGCACGACGTCGGCGGGCCAGGAGGCGGCCTCCGCCACCCCTTCCTGGCCGGCCAGCACCCGCGCGTCCACCCCGCGCGCGGCCAGGGCCTCGCGCAGTTCCGGCACCGCGGCGGGGTCGGCGACGGCGATCACGTCGGGCCTGAACTCGGCCGCCTGCCGGGCCAGCAGGTCGATCCGGCCACCGTAGGCGGCCAGCGCGACCACCCGGAACCGGCCGGGGTTGCGGGCGATGACGTCAAGGGACTGGGTCCCGATGGACCCGGTCGAGCCGAGCAGGACGACGGAGCGGACGGTGTCTGGCTGCACCGTCCCATTCTCCCGGCTCGGGCCGCGCTGTCGAATCGGCCTCATCCACCCGGAAATCTGTTAGCCGTGAAACACGCGATAAAAGGCGATATTTAAGTCCGAATTTCGTCATATCAATAGCTGTAAATCTTGAGAAATGCGTACGTACGGCGCACTAGCTTCCCGGAACAGCAACGGGCCTCGGGAGGTACATATGCGACGCACAGCACGACTCATCCCCCTTCTCACCGCGGTCGCGGGAAGCACTCTGCTCACCGCGACGATCGCGCACGGCGCCACGGGCACGGGCACGGGTGCGGGCGGCCCGGGTACGGGCGGGGGCGTCACCGCGACGCGGGCCGTCCCCCGGCCGGTCGAGAAGGAGGCGGCCGACACCAAGGCGGAGCAGCGGACCGTCCAGCGCTACTGGACGGAGGCGAAGATGGAGGCGGCACAGCCGCTCACCACCCTCATCCCGGAGAGGGAAGGTGCCCGCCTCACCTCGGCGGCGATCGCGGCGCAGGCCGCGGCCGACCCCGTCTCCATCCCCGCGACCACGCCGGACGGCGAGGCCGTCCCGGCCACCGGCATGGCCGCCAAGGGCACGGCCGCCGTCCGCGCCTCCACCGGCGCGCCGTGGACCCGCGGCGGGGCGATCGCCAAGACCACCGGCCGCGTCTTCTTCACCTACCAGGGCCGCAACGCCTCGTGCTCGGCAAACGCGGTGACGAGCGAGAACAGGAGCACCGTGATCACCGCGGGGCACTGCGTGCGGATGGGCGGGGCCTTCCACAGCAACTGGGTGTTCGTACCGGGATACGAGAACGGCAACCGGCCCTACGGCACGTGGGTGGCGACCACGCTCTACACCACCCCGCAGTGGAACAACACCGAGGACATCAACTACGACGTGGCCTCGGCCGTGGTGGCCCCGCTGAACGGCAGGTCGCTGACCGACGTGGTCGGCGGCCAGGGCGTCTCCTTCAACCAGTCGCGCCGGGCGCAGATGCACTCCTTCGGCTACCCTGCGGCCGGTCCCTACGACGGTTCCAAGCTGGTCTACTGCGCCGGACGGGCCTTCGACGACTTCCTGATGTCCCGCGACATCGGGTTGAACTGCAACATGACCGGCGGGTCGAGCGGCGGCCCCTGGTTCCTCGGCTTCAACGAGAGCACCGGCCTGGGCACCCTGAACTCGGTGAACAGCTTCAAGTACGACTTCGCCTCCGGCTGGATGTTCGGCCCGTACTTCGGCACCGACGCGCAGGCCGTCTACGAGGCCGCCCAGACAACCGGCGCTCCCTGAGACTCACCGGGCCCTCGACGACCCCGAATACCCTAAAGTAAGCACAGAAACACTCTCCGTAGTGCAAACTCGGGCCTCATGACCTCAAGGCTCCCCCTGCTTGCGGCCGCCCCGCTCGTCGCCGGGCTGCTGGGCGTCCCGACGACCGGAGTGACGGCCATCCGGCAGACGGCCGCCGAGTCCGGGCAGCAGGCCGCGAACGCCCCCGTCCCCCTTCTCACCGCGAAAGTCGCGACGTCCGGCATGCCGGACGTCGTCGAGCACACGATCGCTCCCACCGCGTCGGAGCGAAAGCGCGTGCTCGGCTACTGGACCCCCCGCCGGATGGCCTCGGCGCTCCCCGTCGACCGGCTCTCGAAGGCCGGCGGGTTGCTCGGACGGCTCTTCGCCCGAGCCGGCCGGGGGGTCGCCCCCCACCGGAGCCCGAACGGCGCCGCCGCACGCACCTCCGGCGCCCGCTGGACCTCCGGTGGGATGGTCGAACGCACCACGGGGCGGGTGTTCCTGACCATCAAGGGCAGTGACTTCGTGTGCTCGGCGAGTTCGGTCAGGAGTGCCAACAGGGATCTGGTCGTGACCGCCGGTCACTGCGTCAAGGACGGCGCCGGCGCCTGGGCCGACAACTGGACCTTCGTCCCCGGCTACTCCCAGGGCCGCCGCCCGTACGGGCAGTACACCGCGCGCCGCATGTTCGTCGCGGGTCCCTGGTCGCGCGGCGGCGACGACAGCCACGACATCGGCATGGTGGCGGTCAACACCGGTGACGGCAAGCACCTCGGCGACGCCGTCGGCGGTCAACAGATCGCTTTCGGCACCCCCAGAGGGCGCCCCACCAGCGGTTTCGGCTTCCCCGCCGACTCGCCCTACGACGGCGAGCACCTGGTCTACTGCGCGGGCACGCTCCGCGACGACCCGAACGGGCAGACCGGCGACCAGGGGATGCGCTGCGACATGACCGCCGGATCCAGCGGGGGCCCGTGGCTGAGCGGCTTCGACCCCTCCACCGGCCGCGGCACGATCGTCTCGGTCAGCAGTTTCAAATACAGCGACGACCACCGCACCATGTACGGCCCCTACTTCGGCGACTCGGCCAGGGAGCTCTACGCCATGGCCGAAACGTCATGACACCGGCGGAAGAAGCGCGGGGAGCGGCGCCGGCCTCGTCGACGCCGGAGGCCGTGACCGGTTCGAAGGGCCGTCACCGGCGAACCGGCCGCGGGACACCGCGACCGGGGCACCGGGGCGGGCTCAGAGGGTCAGGCCGGTGAGGACCATGACCTTCTCGTAGGTGAGGTCGGCGATGGCCGAGCGGATGCCCTCGCGGCCGACGCCCGAGTCCTTGACCCCGCCGTAGGGCATCTGGTCGGCACGGTACGACGGCACGTCACCGATGATCACTCCGCCGACCTCAAGCTCCCGGTTGGCCCGGAAGGCATTGTCGAGACTGCGGGTGAACACCCCGGCCTGCAGGCCGTACTTGGAATCGTTGACCGTGGCGAACGCCTCGTCCACTCCGGACACCGTCTGGACGATCATCACGGGGCCGAAGACCTCCTCGCGGGAGACCTTGGCGTCGGCCGGCACGTCGGCGAGGACCGTCGGCGCGACGGTCGCGCCGTCGCGGGTGCCGCCGGTCAGCAGGCGGGCACCGGCCGCGACGGCCTCGCCGACCCACTGTTCCACGCGCTCCGCGGCCTCGACGGACACGAGCGGGCCCACCTGCGTCTTCTCGTCGGCGGGGTCGCCGACGACCAGGGCCTCGACGGCCGGGACGAGCCTGGCCACGAAGTCGTCGTGCACCGACGCCTCGACGATCACCCTCTGCACGGCGATGCAGCTCTGACCGGCCTGGTAGTTGGAGAACAGGGCGATCCGCGAGGCGGCCCAGTCGAGGTCGGCGTCGGCGAGGACCACCGCGGCGGCGTTGCCGCCGAGTTCCAGGGTCACGTGCTTGCGCGGGACCGTCTCCAGGATCGCGTACCCCACGGGAGCCGACCCGGTGAAGGAGACGACGGGCAGGCGCGGGTCCTCGACCAGCCCTCCGGCGCGGTCGTTGGGCACCGGGAGCACCGAGAACATCCCCTCCGGCAGGTCGGTCTCGGCCAGGATCTCGCCCAGGACCAGCGAGGAGACCGGTGTCGCCGGGGCGGGCTTGACGATGATCGGGGCGCCGGCCGCGATCGCCGGGGCCACCTTGTGCGCCACCAGGTTGAGCGGGAAGTTGAACGGGGTGATGCCCAGGACCGGGCCGTGCGGGACGCGCGAGATGTAGGCGAGGCGGCCCGCGGAGGCGGCCTCGGTGTCCAGGCGCATGGTCTCGCCGCTGAGGCGACGGGTCTCCTCGGCCGCGAACCTGAAGGTGGAGATCGCACGGCCGACCTCGCCGCGGGCCCAGAAGATCGGCTTGCCGTTCTCCTCGCTGATGAGGCGGGCGATCTCGTCGGCGCGCTCGGCCAGGCGGCGCGAGACGTGCGCGAGGGCGTCGGCGCGCACGTGGATCGGGAGCGCGGCCGCCTCCTTCCGCACGGCCGCCGCGGCGGCTACGGCCTCCTCGACCTGGTCGGCCGTCGGCACGGAGCAGACGGCGACGACTCGGCCGTCATGCGGATTGGTCACGGTGAGCTCGGCGTCGCCTGTGGCGGGGCGGCCGGCGAGCCAGAAGGGGCGCACGTCCATACCTCGACGCTATGTCACCTGCGCCGATGTGGTCTTACTCCACTCCGCACAAGATCCCGATACCGGTACACCTTTCCGGCCAATAGTCCGTTCACCCTGGCCCTGTAACGAAAAGAGGGGCATTCGGGGATATTCCTTACATGGCGCCGGTTTAAATGATCTTCATCATGGCTAAGTCACCGAATGAACACTCAGAGCGGAAGGGCGTGGGCGCATGACCTCCTCGGCGCCGCGCGGCCTTCAGGGCGCGTATCTCCTCGGTGAACGGGCCTCACACGACGAACTGCGCACCAGGCTGCTCGACGTCGCCAGCCAGTTGCTGGTCACCATCGGCCCCGAGAGCCTGTCGATGCGCCGCATCGCCACCGAGGCGGAGTGCTCCACAACGGTCATCTACACCATGTTCGGCAGCAAGGAGGGCCTCGCCGAGGCTCTGTACCTGGAAGGCTTCGAGCGCTTCCGGCGGCGTCTGGAGGCCGTGCCCCCGCGCAGGGACTCCCTGGAGCACCTCGTAGCGCTCGGCCCCGTCTACCGGGAGGCCGCGCTGGACGAGCCCGGCTACTACGCCCTGATGTTCGAGCGCGCGATTCCCGGCTTCGTACCGAGCGAGCGGGCCAGGACCCTGGCCCGCGCGGCGCTGAACATCGTCGACCGGGTGATCGCCGACTGCATCTCGGCCGGGTACATCGTCCCCACCCAGCCCAGGAAGATCGCCGATGCCGTGTGGGCCGCCGCCCAGGGCGCGATCAGCCTGGAACGTGCCGGGCACCTGCGCGACAGCAGCACCTACGACACGGTCACCCAGGCCGTCATCTCCCGCTACCTGGTCGCCGACGTCTCCCGGGCGTGACCGGCTCCCCGGCCTCTCCGTGGGCGGAGCCCCCGCTCCGGCTCACCGAGCGGACCCGTCACCCGGCGACGGCCAGGGCGATCCAGAGTTCGGCACGGGCCGCCGGGTCGTCGAGGTCACGGCCGACGAGTTCGGCGACCCGGCGCATGCGGTAGCGCAGGGTGTGACGGTGCACTCCGAGCCGCTGCGCCGCCGCGTCCCAGTGGCCGTTGCAGTCCAGGTAGACCCGGAGGGACTCCAGCAGATCCGCGCGCGAGCCGTACTTCCTGAGCGGGGCGAGCAGCGCCGCGGAGAACGCCGCCGCCGCGTCGGAGTCGAGCAGGCAGAGCAGTCCCCGGCCCGCCAGATCGGCGAAGCGCATCACCGGCACGGCACCGCGCCTGGCCGCGGCGAGCGCCTGGCCTGCCTGGTCGAGTCCGGTACGCAGATCGTCGAGACCGGCGGGATCGCCGACCCCGACTGGGCCGTGCTCGCCGAGCGCCGCCGCCACGGCATCGGCCCGCGAGGCCGGGACGAGCAGGACCACCCTGTCACCGCCGGTGTCACCACCGGCGTCACCGTCCGCCGCCGCGAACTCGTCACCCGCGGCCTCCAGCACCGCCTCCCGCTCACCGGCGCAGGCGATGGCCACCAGCGGCCCGGCGGGAAGCCGCTCCCCCAGCCGCTCCAGCGTCTCGCACCCGGCGTCCACCTGCCCGGCCAGCAGCAGCCGCAGCACCGCCGAGCGGACCCGGCGCTCGGCGGCCAGGTACTCCCTGCCGTGCTCGGCGGCGAGCGTCAGCAGGGAACCGGCGGCGTTGACCACGGTGTGCGCGACCGGGGTGAAGGGCCGGCCGAGGCCGACGGCGAGGAATCCCCTGACCCGGCGGGCCCCGAACGGCTGCACGATGACGTGCTCCCTGGGCGAGGAGAGGGCAACGCTCGCGGGCGCGCCACGGTTGGTGATCTTTCTCAACCGCTCCAGCTCGGGGCCGAGGTCGTCGGCGGCGCCGGCCGAACCCCGGCCCGCCGCGTGCCGCACGGCCCCCGCCTCGTCGAGCAGGACCGCCCAGCCGCCCAGCTCGCGGGCCAGGCGGTCGATCACCGCGCGAGGCCCCTCCGGGCGCAGGGCGGCGCGGGTGAGCCGGCCCTGGGCGGCGAAGGCACGACTGAGCTCGTCGTACTGCTCCGCGGCGAGCAGTTCGCTGACCACCTTGCCGATGGCGACGAACGGGGTGTCGCGCGGCACCTCGAGCAGCGGCAGCCCCGCCCGGGTGGCGGCCTCGACCAGTTCCCCGGGGATCGTCTCGTGCCCGAGCCCGACGCCGAATCCGAGGCCGGCGACCTCCCTGCCGACCAGGCGCTCGACGTAGGACGCGGCGTTGCCGGCGTCCAGGCGCATGCCCGTGGTGAGGACCAGTTCCCCGCCCTCAAGGAACGGGGTGGGATCCTCCAGTTCGCTGACCGCCACCCAGCGCACCGGCCGGTCGAGCGCGTCTCCACCGGCGAGCACGCCGAGCCCGAGCGGCGACCGCCGTACGACGGTGCGCAGCGTCGGCGCCACAGCCACCCCCGTTTTGTACGTTACGTCCAGTGTTCCCCGTCAATTTTGACATAGTGCATCATCGGCACACCGACATCCACCGCATACCTTCACATCATGAGCACCGTCACCGAGGGCGGCCCCTCGCTTCCGCAGGAACGCCGCATCGTCACCGAGATCCCCGGCCCGAAGTCCCGTGAGCTGTTCGCGCGCAAACAGGCCTCCGTACCACCGGGCATCGGCACCACACTGCCCGTCTTCGTGACGCACGCCGGAGGCGGTGTGGTCGTCGACGCCGACGGCAACTCCCTGATCGACTTCGGTTCCGGCATCGCGGTGACCAACGCCGGCAACGCCGCTCCGCGCGTCGTCGAGCGGGTGCGCAAGCAGGTCGCCGACTTCACGCACACCTGCTTCATGATCACGCCGTACGAGTCGTACGTGCAGGTCGCCGAGAAGCTCAACGAGATCACCCCCGGCGACCACGAGAAGCGCACCTTCCTGCTCAACAGCGGCGCCGAGGCCGTGGAGAACGCGGTCAAGGTCGCCCGCCAGGCCACCGGCCGCCAGGCGGTCGTCGTCTTCGACCACGGCTACCACGGCCGGACCCTGCTGACGATGACGCTGACCGCCAAGAACATGCCGTACAAGCACGGCTTCGGCCCGTTCGCCCCCGAGGTCTACCGGGTGCCGCTGGCCTACCCGTTCCGCTGGCCCTCGGGCCCGGAGAACTGCGCCGAGGAGGCCGCCGCCCAGGCGATCGACCAGATCACCAAGCAGATCGGCGCGGAGAACGTCGCCGCCGTGGTGATCGAGCCGATCGCGGGCGAGGGCGGCTTCATCGAGCCTGCCAAGGGCTTCCTGCCGAGGATCGCGGAGTTCTGCCGGGAGAACGGCATCGTCTTCATCGCCGACGAGGTGCAGACCGGTTTCTCCCGTACCGGCGACCTGTTCGCCTGCGAGGACGAGGGCATCGTGCCCGACATCATCGTCACCGCCAAGGGCATCGCGGGCGGCCTCCCGCTGTCCGCGGTCACCGGCCGGGCCGATCTCCTCGACAGGGTTCACGTGGGCGGTCTGGGCGGCACCTACGGCGGTAACCCGCTCGCCTGCGAGGCGGCACTGGGCGTGCTGGAGACCATCGAGGCCGACGACCTGACCGGAAAGGCCCGCCGCATCGGCGAGACCATGCTCCCCCGGCTGCGTGCCATGGCGGAGCGGAACCCGGTGATCGGCGACGTACGCGGCCGGGGGGCCATGATCGCCATCGAGCTGGTGGTTCCCGGCACCAAGGACCCGCACCCCACGGCGGCGGGCGAGATCGCCAGGAGGTGCCACGCCGAGGGCCTGCTCGTGCTGACCGCGGGCACCTACGGCAACGTGCTGCGCTTCCTGCCGCCGCTGGTCATCCCCGACCACCTCCTGGAGGAGGGGCTCACCATCCTGGAGAAAGCCATAAGCGAGGTCTGACGGTTTAGATACCACTAAATAGGGCACCCGGCTTGATGCTGAGTGCCCTATTTGCCGTTATACGGCCTGCATGTAGGCCGTGATTTAACCACCACTTGACACCTACCACAACGGTCACGGGCCGTGATCGCGTTATAACAGTTCCGATATGAAAGTGCTCGATCACCACAGGAAACGTGTCGACATCCTCCCCACGGCCGAGCCGCGGGAGAGAACCAGGGGTCTCCACGCTGGAGGAATTCAAGATGAGTTGGCGGCCGGCCAGAACGGCACACGGCACGATGACCTTCGATCCTGAGGGGCTGACCCGCACCCAGCGTGAGGGCGAGGCCTGCGTGGCCTGTCACAAGAAGTGGCCCCGCCCGCGCATCAGGATCGGCCGCCTTCCGGACGGCAACGCCCTCTTCGCCTGCCCCGAGTGCGCGGAGGCACTGCTGCCGCAGCAGGACGACGCCCGCTCCCTCCCTCGCCACGTGGCCTTCTCCTAGACCTCCGACCCCGCACCGTCCCGAGGCGTGAACCGTTCGGGTAGCTTCTCCAGCATCGGAGCGCGCCCGTGCACGAGGTCGGACCGCCGTACGGCCCGGTGCTCGCGGCCACGGAGGTGCGGGCGCCACTTTTCCTTGCGGATGGATGTCGAGACCGGACCACCCGCTCCGACCTGACCGTGAGAGGCGCCCGCGCCGGGCGCCGCGAGCACGAGGAGCGAGAGCGTGAAGTACATGCTGCTGATCTACAGCAACCCCGCGACCTGGGAGACCCTGTCCCCGCAGGAGGTCGACGGGATAATGGGCGAGGCCGGCGCCCTCATGAAGGAGCTCGCCGACTCCGGCGAGTGGGTCGGCGGGGAGGCGCTGGCCGACCCTTCGCAGACCAGGACCGCGCGGATGCGCGACGGCGTGCCGGCGACCACGGACGGGCCGTTCCTTGAGGCCAAGGAGCACCTGGCCGGATACTGCGTGATCGACTGCGAGAGCCCCGAGCGGGCGGCCGAGATCGCCAGACGCTGGCCGGACGCCCGGCTGTGCGCGGTGGAGATACGGCCGATCATGAGCACGGCCGGTACCGAGGCGTGACCCTTGCCGGTGGAACCGAGGACCTGCTGCGCGAGCTCGCGCCGCAGGTCCTCGGCGCGCTCGTCCGGCGCCACGGTCACTTCGACGCGTGCGAGGACGCGGTGCAGGAGGCATTGCTGGCCGCCACCCTGCAGTGGCCCGGCGAGGGCGTACCGGACAATCCCCGCGGCTGGCTGATCACGGTCGCCTCCCGCCGGCTGACCGACGAGCTGCGCAGCGAGTACGCGCGCGCCCGCAGGGAGACCCTGGTCGCGACGCGGACGCCCGCGGACGAGTTCCGCTCGCCCGCCGCCGACGCCGGGCGGGCCGGCGGGCAGGACGACACCCTGACCCTGCTGTTCCTGTGCTGCCACCCCGCGCTCTCCCCCGCCTCGCAGGTCGCGCTCACCCTGCGCGCGGTCGGCGGTCTGACCACGGCGCAGATCGCCCACGCGTTCCTCGTCCCCGAGGCGACCATGGCCCAGCGCATCAGCCGGGCCAAGCAGCGGATCAGGAGCACGGGCATTCCCTTCACACCGCCTCCCGAGCCGGAGCGGGCCGAGCGGCTGCGAGTGGTCCTGCACGTGCTGTACCTGATCTTCAACGAGGGCTACACGGCCACCTCGGGACCCGACCTGCAACGCCCCGAGCTGGCCGGGGAGGCGATCCGGCTCGCCCGCATGGTCCGCGGGCTGCTGCCCGGAGACGGCGAGGTGGCCGGACTGCTCGCCCTCATGGTGCTCACCGATGCCCGGCGGCCGGCCCGCACCGGGCCCGGTGGCTCGCTGATACCGCTCGCCGAGCAGGACCGGAGCCGCTGGAACGGGGAGGCCGCCGCCGAGGGGGTCGCGCTCATCACGGACGTGCTGGCCTGGGCACCTCTCGGCCCTTACCAACTCCAGGCGGCGATCGCCGCGGTGCACGCCGAGGCGACCTGCGCCGAGGAGACGGACTGGCCGCAGATCCTCGCGCTGTACAGGCTGCTCGAACGCCTGGCCCCCAACCCGATGGTCACGCTCAACCACGCCGTCGCGCTCGCGATGGTGAAGGGCCCGCAGGCCGGACTCGACCTGCTCAGGAACCTGGAGGCCGACGAGCGGGTGGCCGGGCACCACCGCCTGCACGCGGTGCGCGCGCACCTGCTGGAGACGGCCGGTGACCGCGAGGCCGCCCGCGCCGGCTACCGCGAGGCCGCGCGCCGTACCACCAGCCTTCCCGAGCAGCGCTATCTGGAGACCCGGGCCGCCCGGCTGGCGCAGGCGGAACGGTAACGGCCCACAGGAGGGCGCGGCGCGTCAGGCCGACAGGAGAGCCGGGGCGGTCTGGTCGCGCATGCCCCACGGCGAGCCGTAGGCGTTGAGCAGTTCCAGGAAGGGCACCGCGTCGAACGCCTCGGGGCCGAGCACCCCGGTGCCCGACCAGGCGCCGGTGGCCAGCAACTCCAGGGCGACCACCGGGTGCACCGCCGTCTGCCAGACCACGGCCTGGCAGCCGTACTCCCGCATCGACCACTCGTTGTCGACCACGTGGTAGAGGTAGACCTCGCGCGGCCGCCCGTCCTTGCCCACGCCCTTCACCCAGGTTCCGGCGCAGGTCTTGCCCCGCATCCGGTCACCGAGCGTGGCCGGGTCGGGGAGGCTGGCCGCGACCACGTCGCGCGGCGAGGTCTCGACACCACCCACCTTGATCTTGCCCGCCTTGTCCAGGCCCAGCTTGTGCAGGGTCTTCAGGACTCCGATGAACTCCTCGCCGAGACCGTACTTGAACGTCACCCGCCTGGCGTCGATGTAGCGCGGTACGAGGAGCACCTCCTCGTGTTCGACATTGACGCACTCGACGGGCCCGATCCCCTCGGGGAAGTCGAAGACCTCGGGCTCGCTGAACGGCTCGGTGGTGTGCCAGTCACCGTCCTCCCAGACCACCGGCGGGTTGAGGCACTCCTCGATGGTCGTCCAGATGGAGAAGGTCGGCGCGAAGTCATAGCCCTCGACCACCAGGTTGGAGCCGTCGCGGATACCGATCTCCTCGATGCTCTCGAAGAGGTGCTCGGCGGCGTAGCGCGCGAAGACGTCGGCCAGCCCAGGTTCCACGCCCATGCCGACCAGCGCCAGCCCGCCCCGCTCCCGCCATGCCTCGCCGAGGGCGAACTGCTCGTCGCCGAGCTTCACCCCGGTCAGCTCGTACGGTCTGCGGGGATGGGGGCGTGACAGCGACATCGCCATGTCGAGGTAGTGGGCTCCGGCGTTGAGCGCCGCCTCGAACAGGGACATGGTGAAGCGGGGGTCCACCGCGTTGAAGAGCACGTCGCAGCGGTGCTCGGCGAGGGCGGCCTCGACCGCCACCCGGTCGGAGGCGTCCAGCCCGATGGCGCTGAAACGCGGGTCCGCGATCCTGGCCACCACGGCGGCGGCCCGGTCCTGTTGAGAGTCGGCGACCACGATGTGTTCGAAGAAATCTCGGCGTGCGGCGATCGGGACGACGGCGGAGCCAACGCCGCCCGCTCCAACAAGAAGGATTCTCATGGCGACTAGCCTACCCACTGACTGGTCGACCAGTCGATATTAAGAGCATGATTTTCCCACTGAATCCATCGTCAAAAACGATCAGAGCAACGAAAAACGTAGCTTGTCGCCGAGAGCGCAGACATAGCAGGGTAGAGGGAACATCACGGAGCCTCCTTTTCCGGGCGAGGGGGCGACCGGGTGCGGCCTCAGTCGGGGATCCGGGGCTTTCCAGGCTCCGAGGATGCTCGGAGGCTTTTCCAGCGCTCCGCCCAGTCGGCGTAGTCGGTGCACTCCCCGCCCAGGCCGCCGCAGTCCCTCGCCGGGCGGGCGGCGAAGAGAACATCGCGCAGCCGGCGGTCGTCACGCACGTGGTAGACCTCGCACATCCGGCGGGCGCGCCCGCCGCACGCCTCCGGATTGGCCGGGGCGAGGCCGGTCCAGGCCGCGGCGGGGCGCTGCGCCCGCGCCGAGTTCATCCAGTTCAGCCACCGGTAGGCGCAGTTCGGGCTGGCCGGCTTGGCCGCGAGCATCCACGAGTCGACCCACCCTGTCGCCGGGCCTCCCTTCAGCACCTTCATCGACCGGCCCGCGCGCTGGAAGAGGTCGAGGTGGTAGGGCAGGACCTGGGCGATCCGCACCCGCTCCGCCGACAGTGCCCTGACCAGGTCGAGCGAGCCGTCCCAGTAAACCCGGTCGGGGCCGTCGCCCTCGGCGAGGAGCTTCATCGCGGCGTCGAGCTGGGCGGGGGTGAGCTGGAACGGATCCTTGATCTTCAACTGGGGGCGCGTCCCCTTGAGGGCGAGCGCGGCGTCGGCGATGCTCAGCGGGCTGTTCCTGATCGCCGCCGGAGCCGCCCCGTAGAGGGCGAGGGGCCCCCGCGGCCCGTCCCCTTCGCGGACCACCCGGTTCACCCCCCACAGGTAGGGAATGCCGTAGACCTTGCCGTCCGCACGCAGACCGGGCAGCTCGCGCAGGCGCTTGGGGATCCGCCGGTAGTCAGCGACCAGCGCGGTGTCGAGCGGCGCGACCTTCCCCTGCTCCACCAGCAGACCGGCCAGGTCGGGGGCGGCCGAGAGCACGTCGTAGCCGCCCCGGGCGAACCTGGCGGCCATCTCCTCGCTCGTCCTGACCCGGTCGAGCTTGACGACGCAGCCACTCTCCCGCTCGAAGGGCGTCAGCCAGTTGACCCGCGAGCTGACCCCGCCGTACTCGACGTACCCCTGGAACGTGAGCACCTGGAGCATGCCCTCGCCCTTGCCGATGGACGCCGACGGCGCCGGGCTGGAGGTGGCTCCGGGCTCGGAGCCGGGCGTCGCGACGGGCGTGCCGGAGGGCGTGGGGCTCCGCACCGGCTGGGCCGCGCTCGCGGCCCCTGCCTGGGCCAGGGTGGCGAGCACCAGGCCGCTCGCCCCCAGCACTGCCCCGAGACGCGCGCGACGGAGCCTGTCCCTGCCCACGAGGCCCACGAGGTTTCCTCCCGACGTCGCCACCGATCTGCCCGGGAGCCTACCGGCCATCCTCGGCCTCCCGCGGTCCGTTGGGGCGTGTGCCCGGTTCCCACAGGCCGGGCGTGGGCGAACCCCGCCCCGCGGCAGAGGTGTCAGAGCCTGCGCGTCGACCGGCGCACTTACCAGGCGACCATCAGCATCAACATCTTGACAGCATCGATCAGCCCTTAACTTCATGGCCTTGCCCTAAAGCCCTGCGCGTCGGCGCAGGGCAACATGATCCGCCGCCAGGCGGCTGGTGTGACTGCCGGGGCCCTGCGCCTACCCTTGGGGCCGTGCATGTCGAGGGGCATCGAGGCCCGCTTCCGCCGATGATCCGGCGAGTCCGGCCGGGGCACTGGCTGGCGCTGGATCGGCTCGCCGCAATCGGTTACGCGTTCCCCGCCTTCCTGCTGCTGGCCAATGAGGTCAGGGGGGCCGAGCGGTTCGCGGTGGTCCCCGTGGGCGTGGTCGTGTCGGCGTTGCCGATCGCGCTGCGCCGTCAGCGGCCGGTCGTCGCGTTCGGGCTCGCCCTGGCCGGGCTGGTCGCGGCGGAGCTGGTCGAGCGCAGGGCGATCATCTTGGGGATGCTGTCCGTGGCCTACGTCTTGTACGCGGTGGCGGCCGTCTGCCGCCCGCGCGCCGCCTTCGTCGCGCTCGGGATGTCGCTGGTCGCCGCCGTGGCGACCGGGATTCCCGGTTTCCCGCGCATCGGCGGGCCTCCGGTGATCTCCGTGCTGCTGTTCACCACGGTCTGGACCGTCGGGTACGCCGTGGGCATGCATCGCCGCCACCTCGGGGAGTCGCTGCGCAACCAGGCCAGGCTGGCCAGGCAGAGTGTCACCGACGAGCGGATGCGCATCGCCCGCGAGCTGCACGACGTCATCGCGCACGGCATGAGTGTGGTCACCGTACAGGCGGGATTCGGCGCCCTGGTGATCGACGACAGGCCGCAGGAGGCGCGGGCCGCGCTCGCGGCCATCGAGACCACGGGACGCCAGAGCCTGGCCGAGATGCGACGGCTGCTGGGTGTGCTCCGCGAGGAGGACCAGAGCGAAGGGCCCGAGCTGGCACCCGCCCCCGGGCTGGCCGACCTCGGCCCGCTCGTGGAGCAGACCGCCAGGGCGGGCGTGCGGGTGAAGCTCACCACCACCGGGCGGCCTCGCGCGCTGCCCGCCGGGATCGACCTGTCGGCGTACCGGATCGTGCAGGAGGCTCTGACCAACGTGGTCAAGCACGCCGCCACCGGCTCCGCCAGGGTGAACCTGCGCTACGGGCCGGACGAGCTGTCCATCGAGGTCACCGACGACGGCCTCGGCTGCCGGGAGGCCGACGGGCCGCACCTCGGACACGGCCTGGTCGGCATGCGCGAGCGCGTGCACCTGTACGGCGGCGCGTTCCACGCGGCGCCCCTCCCCGAACGCGGCTTCCGCGTCACTGCTACCCTCCCCACCCTGACCACGGAGCACCCGGCATGACCCTCCGCCCGACCGCCGCCCTCGCCGCACCTGAGCGGGCGGCATGACCGTCCGAGTGGTGGTCGCCGACGACCAGACCCTCGTGCGGGCGGGGCTGTGCGGCATCGTGAACACGGCCCAGGACCTGACCGTCGTCGGCGAGGCCGGCACCGGTCTGGAGGCCGTCAAGGTGGTCCGCGCGCAGGCGCCGGACGTCGTGCTCATGGACATCCGAATGCCCGGCATGGACGGCCTGGAGGCCACCCGCCTGATCACCTCATCCGGCGACACGAAGGTGCTCATCCTCACCACCTTCGACCTGGACGAGTACATGTACGCGGCGCTGCGCGGCGGTGCCAGCGGCTTCCTGCTCAAGGACACTCCCGCCCGGGACCTGCTGGTGGCGATCCGGGTCGTCTCGGCGGGCGACGCATTGCTCTCCCCCAGCGTCACGCGGCGGCTGATCAGGGATTTCGCAGGCCGGACCCGCCCTGAGCCGTTGGAGGGCATCACAAAACGCGAGCGGGAGGTGCTCACGCTGGTCGCCGACGGCCTGTCCAACGGCGAAATCGCCGAGCGGCTGCACATCGGGCCGGGCACGGCCAAGACCCACGTCAGGCACCTGCTGACCAAGCTGAACGCCCGCGACCGCGTGCACCTGGTGATCATCGCCTACCGCAGCGGACTGGTCTCCGTCCGCTGAACCCGATATCAGCCGGAAGGCGTAGCCCGAAGGCGCGAAATGAGCCCTGGGGTAGACGATCTCGGCCGGAGCAGGTCATTAGCTTCGGAGCACTCCCACTTCCAAAGATCTGAAGGAGTGCGTTTTGATCTCCCCTCGAGTGGTGTGCACCGCCGCCCTGCTGGCCGTCGCGTCGCTGGCCATACCGACCGCCGTTCAGGCCAAGACACAGACCAGAACACAGGCTCAGGCACAGGCGCCGCGCCAGGCCGCTCCCCCGCCCCAGCTGACCTTGCCGGCGCCGACCGGGCCCTCCCCGCTCGGCACGGTGTCCTTGCATCTGGTCGACCGTGCAAGGAAGGATCCGTTCGCGGGCGCCGGCCGCGACCGCGAACTGATGATCAGCCTGACCTACCCGGCCAGGAAGGTCGCCGCGTACCCGGTCGCGCCCTGGCTGCCGCCCAAGGCCGCGGCCGAGTACCTGCGCCAGGAGGGCCTGCCTCCGGGGGCCATCCTGCTGCCGAAGACCCACGGGCACGAGGGCGCCCCTGTCGACCGGCGCGAGGGCCGGTTGCCCGTGGTGCTGTACTCCCCGGGCAACGACTCCTTCCGCTCGGCCAACACCGTGGTGGCCGAGGAACTGGCCAGCCGGGGCTACGTGGTGGCCACGATCGACCACACCTATGACGGCCTGGTGGAGTTCCCCGACGGCCGGGTGGTGCCCCCGGCTCAGGACGGCGGCGAGACCGGCAAAGTGATCTACAAGCAGCGCATCGCCGACACCCGCTTCGTCCTGGACCAGCTGGCGGTGCTCAACCGCGGCGGCAACCCCGACGCCGAGCACCGCAAGCTCCCCAAGGGGCTGCGCGGCCTGCTCGACCTGAACCGGGTCGGCATGTTCGGCTACTCGGCCGGCGGGCCGACGGTCGCATCTGCCATGTTCGAGGACCGGCGGATCAAGGCCGGGCTCGCCATGGACGGCCCGGCGGCGGGCCCGGTCGTCACCGCCGGGCTGGACCGGCCGTACATGCTGATGACCGCCACCAAGGCCGTCCGCACCCGCATACCCGACCTGGCCACGTTCTGGTCGAATCTCAAGGGCTGGAAGCTCAACATCACGACCGAAGGGGTCGAGCATGTCTCCTACGGCGACCTGGAGATGATCGCCCCGCAGGTGGCGCCACTGCTGAAGTGGACGCCCGCCCAGCTCGCCGAACAGATCGGCACGCTCGCCCCCGCGCGCGGCGAGGCCGTCCAGCGAGCCTACCCGCTGGCCTTCTTCGACCTGCACCTGCGCGGCAGGGGCCACCTGCTGGACGGCCCGTCGCCGAGGTTCCCCGAGGTCACCGTCATTCCGTAGCCTCGCCCACCCCCGGCCGACAACGACTACCTTCTCGTCTCGCTCACCGGCCCCGGCCCATCCGGCAGTGCCAGGCCGACCCGGCTTTGTCGAGGCTGCGCCCATCCTCACCGGCAATCCCCGGCTACGGCTGCCTCCAGCTTCACCCCACCGCTACGACGGCGGAGAGATGGACGGTCTTTCACCTCCATCCGGACAAAACATCGCCTCGTGGCGCACTGCGGCTGGTCGCACGGGACTGTACGGTTTTCGGCACACCCCCCACCATCGGTCAGATCCGACGGATATGTCGGCTTCCGACCGTGACATCGACACCCCGGTGAGGCGCAATCACTGGCGTTCACGGACACGGGTGTGTAGACGGACAACCACGGGCTCCTGGTAGCTGAGCTGCTTAGACAACACCTCGGCTACCAGGAGCCCGCTTCCATTCACGGGTTAACGACCAGAAAATGACCACACTCCGGCGGTCTCCTGACTCGAACCCTGACACCGAATCCCTTTGTCAGCAGGCTCTCAGAGCACGTGTGAGGCCCGCGTCCCGGCAGGAGGGACGCGGGCCTCACGGTTCAGGGGCCAGTGGGTGGGGCGCCTCCTTCTCCCTGGTCGGGGCGCCTGCTCCCTACCGGGAACCTCCCGCTCGATGTTCGATACGGGACCACTAGCCGTTGGTGGGGAAGCCGAGGTTGACGCCGCCGTGGCTCGGGTCGAGCCAGCGGGAGGTGACGACCTTGCCCCGGGTGTAGAAGTGCACGCCCTCGGTCCCGTGGACATGGGTGTCACCGAAGAGCGAGGACTTCCAGCCACCGAAGCTGTAGAAGGCCATCGGCACCGGGATCGGCACGTTGATACCGATCATGCCGACCTCGACCTCGTTCTGGAAACGCCGCGCCGCGCCGCCGTCGTTGGTGAAGACCGCGGTACCGTTGCCGAACTCACCACCGTTGATCAGCTCCAGGCCCTCCTCATAGGAGGAGACCCGGACGACCGCCAGGACCGGGCCGAAGATCTCCTCGGTATGGACCCGCGAGCCGGCGGGCACGTGGTCGAGCACCGTGGGCCCCAGCCAGAAACCAGGACTCTGCTCGGCCGCGCCACCGCCCAGGACCGGGGTCCGGCGGCCGTCCACGACGAGCTTCGCCCCCTCGGCGACGCCCAGCTCCAGATAGGAGGCGACCTTGTCGCGGTGGGCCTCGGTGACCAGGGGCCCCATCTGGGCGGCGGGGTCGTCGCCGGGGCCGACGGTCAGCTCCGCGACCCGGGAGACGATCCTGTCGACCAGCTCGTCGCCGACCGGGTCCACGGCCAGCACGACGGAGATCGCCATGCAGCGCTCACCGGCCGAGCCGAAGCCCGCCGAGACCGCGGCGTCGGCGACCAGGTCCAGGTCGGCGTCGGGCAGCACCAGCATGTGGTTCTTGGCGCCGCCGAGCGCCTGGACCCGCTTGCCGTGACCGGTGGCGCTCTCATAGACGTAGCGGGCGATGGGCGTGGACCCGACGAACGAGACCGCGCGCACCTGCGGGTGCTCCAGCAGCCGGTCCACCGCCGTCTTGTCGCCCTGGACGACGCCGAAGACGCCGTCGGGCAGTCCGGCCTCCTTCCACAGCGAGGCCATCAGCAGCGAGGCCGAGGGGTCCTTCTCCGACGGTTTGAGGATGAAGGCGTTGCCCGCGGCGATCGCGATCGGGAACATCCACATCGGCACCATGGCCGGGAAGTTGAACGGGGTGATCCCGGCGACGACGCCCAGCGGCTGCCGGATCGAGTAGGAGTCGACCCGGGTGGAGACGCCCTCGGAGAAGCCGCCCTTGAGCAGGTGCGGGATGCCGCAGGCGAACTCCACGACCTCCAGGCCGCGGGCGACCTCGCCCAGCGCGTCGGAGTGGACCTTGCCGTGCTCGGCCGAGATGAGCCGGGCCAGCTCCTCGCGGTGGGCGTACATCAGCTCGCGGAAACGAAACAGCACCTGCGAGCGCTTGACCAGCGAGGCGTCCCGCCAGGCGGGCCAGGCCGCGACGGCGGCGGCCACGGCCGCGTCCACCTCCTCCGCCGAGGCCAGGTGGACCCGCCCGGTGACCTCTCCGGTCGCCGGGTTGAAGATCTCGGAGGTGCGACCGGAGCCCTCGACGAGGGCTCCGTTGATCCAGTGAGTGACGTTCTTCACGAGGCGACCTCGGCGTTGACGGTTTCGAGCACACCGACGATGATTCCGAGACCCTCGGTGCCCGTGTTCGCGGTGTTTCGGTTGCGCTTACGAGAGAACGCACCCAGGTCGATTTCCAGGCCGGTGCGCGGGGCCC
>NZ_JBEXUE010000016.1:0-50423 GCF_040614275.1 Streptosporangium sp. NPDC006013 | reverse complement strand
GCGGTCGCGGGTGTCGTGAGGCATCCGCGACCGCGCTTCGCGCGTCATTCGCGGGTCGGAGGGCGCCGGCCGTGGCCCACAACACCGGGCGTCAAGGAGCGCTCACGGCGGCAGCCGCACGCCGGGGGCCGCGAGCTTGCGGAACTCGAAGCAGGTGTGCTCGCCCATCGACTCCGGGACTCCGGGGAAGAGCCGGGTGATCTCGACGCTCCAGATGCTCTCCTGCTTGTTCTGCCGGATGGTGCAGGTGATCTGGGCGAGGCCCTCCTTGGAGATCCTGCCCTCGCCCGTGATGATCACATTCAGCCGGTAGCCCAGGCTGTCGTCCGGATCGTTGCGCTGGTCGGTGTTGTCGGAGTACCGGGTGGTCTTGGTGTCGTAGTGGCTGAAGTTGTTGAGCGCGCTGGTCAGCCCCCGTTTCGGCGGCTGCTTGCCCGCCCGGAAGAGAGTGTCGATGATGTTCTTGGCCGAGTCGGAGACCACCGGGATCCTGGCCGGTTCCAGCCGTCCGTCACGGAGCAGATAGACGGTCACCCAGGTCGGGCTGTAGCTGATCACCGGTGGGCGGCCGTAGTCCTGGACCTCGGTGGGAGAGATGCCGCATCCGCACAGGACCGCGAGGGCGGCGAGCAGGCAGGTGAGGCGTCTCATGCCGGGGGCAGCCAGACCGTGAAGAGGGTTCCCGGCCGCTGCGCGCGGACCGAGATCGTGCCGCCGTGCAACTGGGCGTTGGCCCGCGCGATGGACAGGCCGAGCCCGCTGCCGTCGCCCCGGGCGCCCGCCTTGTAGAAGCGGTTGAACACAAACGGCAGATCCTTGGCGGGGATGCCCTTGCCGTGGTCGCGCACCTTCACCTCCAGGCCGTTCGGAGTACTGCGGGCGGTCACCATCACGGGAGGCTCCCCGTGGCGTAGGGCGTTGCCCACCAGGTTGGCCACGATGACGTCGAATCGCCGGGGATCGACGGAGAAGACCAGTCCCTGGGGCACGTTCACCCGTACCTGGTCCGACCAGCCGCGCATCTCCAGGCAGTCCCAGATCACGTCGATGATGTTCACAGTGTCCACGTTCAGCGTCGCGGTACCCGAGTCGAACCGGCTCGCCTCGATGAGCTGCTCCACCAGGGTCCGCAGCCGCGCGATCTCCCGCAACACCAGCTGCACGGCGGCCGCGGGCTCGGGTGGCAGCCGCTCGGCCTCCTCGGAGAGCATGTCGGTGACCGCGGTCATCGCGGTCAGCGGGGTCCTGAGCTCGTGGGAGACGTCGGCGACGAAGCGGCGGGACATCGCCTCCAGCGAGCGGAGCTCGGAGACGCTCCGCTCCAGGGCGGCGGCGGTGTCGTTGAACGTGGCGGTGAGTTCGGCGAGCTCGTCCTGGCCGTGCACGGGCAGGCGGGTGTCCAGGTGGCCGGCGCCGAGCGCGCGGGCCGCGGAGCCGAGCCGCCTGACCGGCAGCAGGAGCTGCCGGGCCGACAGCAGTCCCAGGGCCAGCGCGATGATCAGCATGGCGACGCTGGCGACGGCCAGCGGCTGCCGCAGGCCGCTGAGAAGGCGCTCCTCCTCGATGAGGGGGGCGAACACGAAGACGGTCATCCCGGTGGGCTGGGCGGTGTGGATGGGCTCGATCCGCCAGACCGGGGTGCCGATGAGCAGCCACATGCCGCCGTTGATGGTCTGTCGCTTGGCGACCATCCGCTGGGTGGCCCTGGCGGCGAGGTCGCCGGGGACGTCCCTGATGCCGAATTCGCCGTCGGGGTAGAGGAAGTCCTCGTAGCGGACCACCACCCTGCCGCCCTGCGGGCGCAGGCTCTTCTGCAGCGCGCTGATCTCGTCGTCGGTCGGCGGGCTGTCCCCGGGCCAGAGCGCGCCGATGGGCACCCTGATGCCCTCCAGGATGTCGCGCACGTCGCTCACGGCCACCTGCTCGGCGCGTCCGATCATACGGCTCTTGACGAACTCGTAGCCGATCCCGGCGACCAGCGAGGAGGCGGTGACGGCGATCAGGGTGAAGGTGATCACCAGACGGCCGCGCAGGCCGGTGTGGGTACGTTTCACGGTGGGCTGAACCGGTAGCCGAATCCCCGTACCGTGTGGATGAACTCGGGCTCGGCGGGAACCGCCTCTATCTTGGCGCGGACCCGCTGGACACAGGCGTCGACCAGCCGGGAGTCCGCGACGTGCGTGTGGTCCCAGACGG
Source organism: Streptosporangium sp. NPDC006013 (assembly GCF_040614275.1). Lineage (NCBI taxonomy): Bacteria > Bacillati > Actinomycetota > Actinomycetes > Streptosporangiales > Streptosporangiaceae > Streptosporangium > Streptosporangium sp. NPDC006013. The sequence goes on along the minus strand of NZ_JBEXUE010000016.1, from coordinate 48,227 downwards.
CCCGCAGCAGGTATCTGCGGTTGAGCACCTGGCCGGGATGGCGGACGAGTTCGAGCAGGAGCCGCAGTTCGGTGGGGGTGAGGTGGACCTCGCGGCCGCTCAGCGACACCTTCAGCGCGCCCCTGTCGATGACCAGGTCGCCGAAGGTGATGCGGTCGGAGGCGACCGACTCCATCCGGCGCAGGACGGCGCGGATACGGGCGTCCAGCACTCGCGGCTCGACCGGCTTGACCACGTAGTCGTCGGCCCCGGCCTCCAGCCCCACGACCACGTCGAGGTCGTCGCCCCTGGCGGTGAGCAGGATCACCGGAAGCTGGTCCAGCCTGCGGATGCGGCGGCACACCTCGACGCCGTCGATGCCGGGCAGCATGACGTCCAGGATGGCGATCTCGGGGCGGCGGGACCTGATGTGCTCAAGCGCCTCCTCACCGCTGGCGTATGCGGTGACGGAGTGGCCCTGCCGGGTGAGCGCCAGCTCCAGTCCGGTCCTGACCGAGGGGTCGTCTTCGACGAGGAGGATGCCTGCCACCGGGTAATCATTCTCCCAAGGCTTGGATGGATCTGCCAGGTCACGAACCCTGACATAAGGCAAACAGTACCCGAATAAGGTAGTCAAACCATGATTCGGGCGCTCCCGTGATCACATAGAGAGGCGAAGCGGCGCCGTAGGGTAAAATGTGAGCAAAATCACTTCCATCTTTTCCTTGCCGGGAAAGCGCCCGTGGCCTGGTGATTAGCTTAGGAGAAGCTCGGCGGATCCCGTATGGCGCCGACCAAGTCTGCCGATCCGGTTGCGGACCACCCCCCTCCGCACGGCAAGCTCATAGGTCGTGAGTCCAGGATCACAGCAACTGAAGGACCGCTCGGCGGCGCCCCGTGCCCGCCGTGCGAACCGCAGAACGGCCAGGACGAAGGCGCCGGGCCGTCTGACCCCCAAACGCGTCCTGATCCTGGGCACCGCGGTCGTGGTCGTGGTGGGTGGCGGAGCCTTCACCGCCTACACCGCGGTCCAGAACGCCTCGGCGCCGCCCACGCAGCCGCTCACCCTGGAAGAGATGGCGCAGGTGCTCGGCTCCGACCCGTTCGGCTCCGACCTGGGGTCCGACATGCTGAAGGCCCAGGCGGCTCAGGCGCTCAAGGCCGACAAGATCGCCGCAGAGCGGGACAACCGCAAGGTGCTCAACCCGGTCAAGATCGTTGACGAGGCGCCGGGCGGTGGCGGGTTCAATCCGCAGCGACTCCCCCCGGGCACCGCCAACCCGACCGGCAACAGGGCGCTGGGCAAGCAGATGCTGGAGTCCAGGGGCTGGGCCGACCAGTGGGGCTGCCTGGAGAAGCTCTGGATGAAGGAGAGCGGCTGGAACGAGCGCGCCATGAACACCTCCAGTGGCGCCTACGGCATCCCCCAGTCCCTCCCCGGCCACAAGATGGCCAGCTCGGGAAGCGACTGGCAGACCAACCCGGCCACCCAGATCGAGTGGGGGCTCACCTACATCAAGGGCCGCTACGGCACGCCCTGTGGGGCCTGGGCCCATTCCCAGGCCAAAGGCTGGTACTGAGAGACCAGGACTCGGCAAGTCTGACCGTCTCCCGGCCCCGGGCATCGCACCCTTGGCCGCATGGATGTGAAGGTCAGCGTGGTAGTGCCGGTGCACAACCCCGGTGATGGCGCCGACGCCTGTATCCGGTCGGTGCTGGAACAGTCGATGGCCTCCGAGGACTACGAGGTGATCTTCGCCGACGACGGCTCCGACGACGGGATCCAGCAGCGCCTCGACGCGGTGGCCGCGGTGCGGTCGAACGTCAAGGTGCTCCACCTGGAGCGGACCGGTTCGCCGATGCGCGGCCGCAACGTCGCACTCATGGTGGCCAGAGGCGAGTACGTCTACATGCTCGGCCAGACCGACCGTCTGGAACGGATGGCTCTGGAGCTGATGTACCGGCGTGCCGTGGAGACCGAGGCCGACATCCTCATCGGGCGGCTGGTCGACGACCAGAAGCCGCCCTCCCCGGTCTTCGACGTCAACCGTGAGCGTGCCGACGTGGTCAAGGACCGGCTGCTCACGCTGCTCACCCCGCACAAGCTCTTCCGCAGGGCCTTTCTCGACGACGAGGCGCTGAACTTCTCCGACCCCGGCGGGCGCCTGGCCGAGCAGGCCTTCGTCGTCCGCGCCTACCTGCGGGCCAAGATCATCGTGGTCATGGCCGGCCAGGTCTGCTGTCACGTCGCCGAGCGGACCGAGCCGCAGGAGGACCCGTACGTCTGGGCCGCCGAGTTGCGCGAGCTGCTCGACATCATCGACGACGAGGTCCCCGAGGGCCGCAGGCGCGATCGGATGTACGCCCAGTGGTTCCGCACTGCGGTGTTGCGACGGCTCGGCGGAGGTGCGTTCGCCACCTCCTCCCTGGGCCGGGCGGCCACCTTCACGACCCTGCGCGAGCTGGTGGTCCAGCGTTTCCCCCCGCGCCTCGACCTGCTGCTGCCGGTGCAGTTGCGGGCCCGCGCCGCGCTGCTGCGGGCGGGCCGGCTCGACCAGCTCGTCATGCTGGCCGGAGCCACCCAGGGCATCCACCTCCAGGCCGACCTGATGGACGTCGTCTGGGACGACGGCGTGCTCACCATGGGGCTGACCGTGGAGATCATGCAGTCCGACGGCACCCCGATGCGCTTCATCCCCTACGGGCAGGACGGCCTGCTCTGGGAGCCTCCGGTGCCCCTGGACGGGCTCCGCCTCCCACCCGAGATGGCCGACGTCAGCCAGGCCGCTGCCAGGGCACGGTTCGAGGTCTACATCAGGCACGAGGAGACCGGGGTCGTCTACTTCCTGCCGGTGGAGTGCTCGATGATCCGCTGCCGTCACCGTAACGGGGTCAGGCTCCAGGTCACCGGCACGGCACGGCTGGACGTCGACTCGGCGGCCGTGGACGGCCCGCTGCCGCCGGGGCTCTGGGAGATCCACGTGCGCATGTACGGGGGGGCTCAGCAGGCCCGTACCCGGGTGACCGGGTCCCCGCTGAACTGCACCGGGGTGGTCGCCGACTACTCCAAGCGGCTGGTCGTCCCCTGGTGGTCGGACCGGGGGGAGCTGGGGATCTGCGTGGAGCCCCGCTCGTTCTCCGAGTCGATCGTCCTGGTCTCGCCGGGTACGACGGTGATCAGGCAGCGCAAGCACGTCTTCGTGGTCGTGCCCGTGCCGTACGTGCCGCCGAGCGGGGGGCCGCCCGTGGAGCTGGTGTTCCGCCAGACCACCGGCAGGGAACGCGAGGTCGCCGCGCCCGCCCTGGTCGAGCCGGGCGTCCCCGGGCAGCTCGCCGGGCGGCTGATCGCCAAGATCCCGACCCGGCTGGCGTACCGGGAGGGGTTCCTCGCCCCGGGCGTCTGGGCGCCCTTCCTACGGGTGGACGGTAAGGAGACCGGGCTCCGCTTCAAGATGGAGATGAACCGCGGCGGGCGGGTGGAGATCCTCAAGTCCGCCGCGGCCCGGCCTCCCGAGCCCTGGTACCCGCTGCTGAAACGCCTCGCGCTGCGGATACCGGGGGTCAGGAACGCGGTCCGGGTCACCAAGACCATGCAGCGCCGCTACATGCTCAGCTGACATTCGCCGGGCAGAGACCGGTCACCCGTACCGACGGCCACATCAGGCGCCCAGCCGGCACTCGTTGGGCAGGTCACCGCCGGAGGGCCTCGGCAGGGTCGCGCTCGGCGGCGGGTTCTGCCCGCGCTCCACCCAGCCCTCCATGGCCTCGAACGCGCTGCGGAAGCACGGCAGCAGCGGGCGAAGCCTGTCGGGGTAGGCGGCGTAGAGGCTGTCCACATGGGTTCCGTCGGTGACCCGGTAGTACCGGAACGGCCGGTGCCCGCCGACCATCTCCGCGTAGACGTCACCGGAGCGGGAGATCGGCAGCAGCGTGTCCAGCGTGCCGTGGATCGTGATCAGCGGCTTGCCGATCCGGCCGGTGAGCCCGATCTTCCGCACCGCCGCGTACGGCTTGCGCGCGTCGTAGTCGTAGTCGGCGTCGCAGGCGGGGGTGCCCGAGGCGCAGAACGGGGTGCCCGCCTCGGTGTCGCCGTCGAAGGTGGGGTCGAGTTCCTCGCGGTAGACGCGCTGGGTCAGGTCCCAGTAGTACTGGTAGTGGAAGGGCCACAGGAACTCCGACCCGCGTGCGAACCCGGCGTCGTACATCGCCTGGGTGTCGCCCGCCGGGTAGGCCCGCAGTGCCGGGGGCAGGTAGTTGAGCAGGTTGTCGCCCTTGACCCGCCAGAGCGTGCCCTCCCAGTCGATCCCGCCGTCATAGAGCCAGGCCCGGTTCTCCAACTGCCAGCGGACCAGGTATCCGCCGTTGGAGATGCCCGCCGCGTAGGTCCGCTTCGGGAGCCTGCCGTAGCGCTGCGCGACGACGGCCTTGGCCGCGACCGCGACCTGCGTGACCCGGTCGTTCCACTCCGCGACCGCGTCGCCGGGCCTGCGGCCGTCCTGGTAGAAGGTGACGCCGACGTTGCCCTTGTCCGTCACGGCGTAGGCGTAGCCCCTGGCCAGCGCCCAGTCGGAGATGGTGAAGTCGTTCGCGTACTGCTCCCTGTTGCCGGGGGTGCCCGCGACCACCAGCCCGCCGTTCCAGTCGTCGGGCAGCCGGAGCACGAACTGCGAGTCGTGGTTCCAGCCGTGCGTCGTGTTGGAGGTCGAGGTGTCGGGGAAGTAGCCGTCGACCTGGATGCCGGGCACGCCCGTGGGGTTGACCGCCCCCGCTGGGTGCAGGCCCGCCCAGTCGGCCGGGTCGGTGTGCCCGGAGACGATCGTGCCGGCCGTCGTGAGGTCGTCCAGGCACGCCTTCACCTGGTGCTCGGCCCCCGGCACCACCACCCGGTCCAGCCGGGCGCAGTGCGCGGAAGAGGTCCCCGCACTTGCCGCGGGGCCACCCACCAGAAGAGCGGCGAAGAAGACGGCGGCGAGCCCTCCGGCCCAACCACGACGCGATGGTGTTGCCATGGACACTGTCAGCTCCGCTTCAGATGGTCGTTGAGGGCGGTGCGGAACTCGATGGGGCGCTCGATGTGCGGGCTGTGACCGCTGTCCAGGACTACCTCGGTGTACGGGCCGTACCGTTCCAGGACGGCGCGGGTCTGGGTGATCATCGGCTGCGCGGGGGTGCCGGGGGAGCCGGGGACGACGCCCAGGGCGCCCAGGTGGGCCAGGTCGAACAGCGAGGTGTCGGAGACGATCACGTCGGCCTCGCCCCTGACCCACAGGATCGGCGGCTTCGGGTCGATCGTGTGCAGGTCGTCGATCCGGAAGTGCGTCGGTGAGAAGGAGTTGAGCACGCCCCGCGTGCCGGGACGCACCCCTGGCCACTCCTCCGACGCCACCGCGTCGCCCGGGTAGTGGTCATCGCCGACCCTCGTGGAGAGCATCGACGCGACCAGGGCGTCCTCGTCCTTGATCACTGTGCCGGGCTTCACGTACGTGGTCCGCATCACGTTCCTCGGTGACGTCGGGGAGTCGTCGGAGGTGTCCCCCGCCGCGAGCAGCTTCACGAAGTCCGGGTTCGCCGACCCGCCGCCGGCGCCCGTGCCGTCGGGGTGGTTCAGCGCCCCGTCGGGGCCGTGTGTGCCGCCGAAGCCGTACGGGGAGACCGGATTGACCAGCGTCACGCTCCGCACGACGGCCGGCCGGTCCCGCAGCGCCTGCAGCACCACCCCGCCGCCCATGCTCCAGCCGACCAGGTGCACGCCGTCCAGCCCGAGGGCGTCGATGAGGGCGAGTACGTCGTCGGAGTAGTCCCGCAGGCCGCGGGTGGCGTCGACCGGGGCCGGCTCGGTGTCGCCGAAGCCCCGCAGGTCGACGGCGAGCGGCCGGTGGCCCGCCTCCGCCAGGGCGAGCAGCGTGTCCCGCCAGAAGGCGGAGCTCGACACGTTCCCGTGCACGAACAGCACCGTCTCGCCACCTGTCGCCTCATCGGCGGCGGACAGCACGTTCTGGGTGATGCGGGCGGTGGGTACCCGCCGGTTCTCGATGCGCATCAGATGTCTCTCCATATGCTCAGCGGGTGGTCGGTGCCTCGTCGCGGGTACCGAGGGTGACGAGGTCACGTCCCCGGGTCTCACGTGAGACGTACACGGTGATCAGGGTGACTATGGCGGCTCCGACCACGTACAGCATGACCGGCAGCGACGACTCGTAGGCGCTCAGCAGGGCCACCGCGATCAGCGGGGCCAGGCCGCCCGCGATGATCGAGGCGAGCTGCGAGCCGATCGACACGCCCGAGTAGCGCATCCTGGTGGCGAACAACTCGGAGAAGAACGCCGCCTGCGGGCCGTACATCGCACCGTGCAGGATCAGCCCGACGGTCACCGCCAGGGTGACCGCGGCGAAGTTCTTCGTGTCGATCAGCGGGAAGAACGCGAAGGCCCACAGGCCCACCCCGGCCGCGCCGATCAGGTAGACGGGGCGGCGGCCGAGCCGGTCGGAGAGCGCCCCCCACAGCGGGATCGAGACGAAGTGGACGGCCGACCCGATCAGCACCGCGTTGAGCACGACGGGCTTCGTCAGCCCCGCCGACGTCGTCGCGTAGACCAGCACGAACGCGGTGAGGATGTAGTAGGAGACGTTCTCCGCGAAGCGGGCGCCGATCGCGGTGATCACGTCCCGCCAGTGGTGCCTGAACACCTCGACGATCGGCATGGACGGGGCGGGCTCGGCGTTGGCGACGGCCTGCTGGAAGACCGGCGACTCGCTGATGGACAGCCGGATCCACATGCCGACCAGTACCAGCGCGCCGGAGAGCAGGAAGGGCACCCGCCATCCCCAGCTCAGGAAGGCCTCGTCCGTCTGGATCGCGGCCAGCGCCGCCAGCACGGCGGTGGCCAGCAGGTTGCCGCCGGGGGCGCCCGCCTGCGGCCAGGAGGCCCAGAATCCGCGGCGCGCCGCGTCGCCGTGCTCGGAGACGATGAGCACCGCGCCTCCCCACTCACCGCCGAGGGCGAAGCCCTGGACGAGCCGGAGCAGGGTCAGCAGCAGCGGTGCCACCATGCCGATCGCGGCGTGGGTCGGCAGGCAGCCGATCAGGAAGGTCGCCCCGCCCATCAGCAGCAGGCTGAGCACCAGCAGCTTCTTGCGGCCGACCCGGTCGCCGTAGTGCCCGAAGACCAGTGCGCCCAGCGGGCGGGCCACGAAGCCCACCGCGTAGGTCAGGAACGCCAGCAGGGTGCCGGTCAGCGGCTCCGACTCGGGGAAGAAGAGCTTCGGGAAGACCAGGGCGGCGGCGGAACCGTAAAGGAAGAAGTCATACCACTCGATCGTGGTGCCGATGAGGCTGGCGCCGACGATCTTTCCGATGGGGGTTCGGGTTTTCTCTGCCATCTCACTCACCAGGGGAAGTCGCTGTTGGGGGGATTTCGGCTACCGTACGTAGTGACCGGCGTCACTCCTATGGGGATGACAGCCATAGCCGACAAGCGTCCTATGTGGGTGTTCGGGGCCGTGCGATACGCCCGCGGCGGCCGGGCTCGGCGGCAGGGGCTCGGCGCCGCCGGGGATCGGAGCGGAGGACCGCGTGGGCCGCCGAGTCAGCCGCTGAGGCGGTGCAGGCGGAGAGCGAGCTGGATCTCCAGGGCCCGGTCGGGCGCCTGCCAGTCGTCGCCGAGGAGCTGGCCGATCCGATCCAGGCGCTGGGTGACCGTGTTGACATGGATGTGCAGGGTCTCGCTCGTACGCGACAGCGAGCCGCCCACGCCGAAGTACGCGGTGAGCGTCCGCACCAGCGCGGTGCCCTTGCGGGCGTCGTAGTCGATCACCGGGCCGAGCGTCGAGGTGAGGAACGCCCCGATGTCGCGTCCCTCGCCGACCAGCAGTCCGACGAAGCCGAGCTCTCTGGCGTCGGCACCGTCTCCGGCCCGCCCCAGGGCCACCAGGGCGTCGGCGCAGCGCTGGGCCTCCCGATGCCCCGCGGCCACCTCCGCGGCGCCGCGTACGGGTCCTCCGGCGCCCGCCGTGGCCGGGTGGCCCAGCGAGGCGCTCAGCTCGGTCGCCACCCGCTTCGCCAGCGGGCCGGGCCGGTGCCCCGGCAGCAGCAGGACCACCTCGTCACCGCGCTGGGCGGCCAGGCCGTGGTGCAGGGCCGCCTGGGAGGACGCCCAGAAGGCGGCCCGCTCCCGCCCGCCGCCGTGGCGGACCACGACCACCACGTGGTCGGCGTCCAGGTTCACGCCCACCCGCCGGGCGCGGTCGGCCAGGCCGTCGAGTTCGGGCCGTGAGATCAGGTCGTCGAGCAGCTCGCCCCTGACCCGGCCCTCCGCCTCGGCCACCGTGCGCCGGAACAGCAGCAGCAACGCGGTGACCAGCGCGGCCCGCTCCAGGATGCGATGATCGGCGTCCGACATCTGGCCGCCGTTGCGCAACACCAGCGTGCACAGCGGTTCCGCACCCACGTCCACCGAGGCGACCAGCAGGTTCCCCCGCCACACGGTGCGCCCGAGTGCCCTCGACGACCGCGCGGCGTCCGCGATCACGTCCGCCGCCTTCCGCGGCGGCTGCCCGGAGCCCTCCTTCCGCCCGGCACCGGACCTCCGGGCCGGCTTCCGCGCCGACCTCTGGGTGGATCTCGGTGCCGATCTCTGCTCGGATTCCGCCCGGTCGAGCGTCTCCTCGTCCAGCGTGCCCTCCAGCACGCTCGCGTCCCCGGCGATCGGGCGTCCGGCGTCGTCGAGCACCGTCAGCGAGCCGCCGAGCACCTCCGTCACCACCGCCGCCACGTCTTCGACTCCGCCGCCGCGCAGCACCAGACCGGTCATCCGGTCGTGTGCGAGAGCCGCGCGTTCCACCGCTTGGCTGTGCGCGTTCACCTGCCGGCTGGCCTCGCTGAGCTCCTCCAGCGCGTTCCTGGTCTCCTGCAGCAGCCGGGCGTTGTCGATCGCCACCGCCGCGTGCGCGGCCAGCGAGCCGAGCAGCACGACCTCGTCCTGGGTGAAGGGCCGCACGCTCCGATTGGCCGCGAACAGCACCCCGATCACTCGAGTGCCCAGCTTGAGCGGCACGCCGAGGATGGCGACCAGCCCCTCCTCCAGCACCGCGTCGTCGATGTCGGTCTTGTGCCGGAAGCGCGCGTCGGCGAAGTAGTCGGCGGTCGAGTACGGGGTGGCGGTCTGGGCCACCAGCCCGCCGAGACCCGCGCCCATGGGCAGCCGTAGCGCCCGGAACTTCGCCGAGACCGAGCCGTCGGTCACCCGCATCCAGGTGTCGCCCCGCTCGGGGTCGTGCAGTGTCATGTAGGCGGCATCGGTGCCGAGCAGCTGCCTGGCCCGGTGCACGATGGCCTCCAGGACGGCGTCCAGATCCCGCAGTCCCGCGAGGTCGCCGGCCGTGTCGAACAGCGCGGACAGCTCCGCCTCACGCTTCGCCCTGCGCCGCAGCAACGCCCGTACCTTCAACGCGGTGAGCTTGGCCTCTTCCAGCTCGGCCAGCGCCTCCGCGCCGATCCCGGCGCTCCTCGCCGCGAGAACGGGTCCCTCGAACTCGACCGCCGACGCCTCCCTGGCCAGCAGCTCAAGAAAGACAGTGTTAATTGCGACGCTGGCGCGTCGCGGTTCGGACGCTCTTACCCGGCTCCTTCCCTCGTCACTCATCCGCTTCGCTCTGTGTTGTCGGCGACGCCGGCGCGTCGCGGTTCGGCCGCTGGGATCCGGCTCCTTCCCTCGTCGTTCATCCGCTTCGCTCCTTCACTCCTCAGTCCAGTCGCCGGCGCGGCCTCACGGCGCTCCTCAGTCCAGTCGCCGGCGTGGCCTCACGGCGCTCCTCGGTCCAGTCGCCGGCGCGGCCTCGCGGGTAGTCCCTTGGGATGGGGCGTTTGGCCCGTCCCTTATGTCGCGACCTTATGGGCGCTCCTCGGTCCAGTCGTCGGCACGGTCTCATGGGGGTCAGCGGGCGGTCCAGCCGCCGTCGAGGGGGAGGGAGGTGCCGGTTATGGAGGAGGCGTGCGGGCCGCAGAGGTAGGCGACGAGTTCGGCTACCTCCGCGGGTTCGATGAGCCGTTTGATGGCGGCGGGGGCGAGCATGATCTGCTCGACCACCTCGTCCCTGCCGATGCCGTGGGTCCCGGCCTGGGCGCCGATCTGGTTCTCCACCAGGGGGGTGCGGACGTAGGCGGGGCTGACGCAGTTGGAGGTGACGCCGTGCGGGGCGCCCTCCAGGGCGATCACCTTGGACAGCCCTTCGAGGGCGTGCTTGGCGGTGACGTACGCGGACTTGTAGGGCGAGGCGCGGAGCCCGTGGACCGAGGAGATGTTGACGATCCGGCCCCAGCCGCGCTCGTACATTCCCGGCAGCGCCTCCCTGACCAGCAGGAAGGGCGCCTCCACCATCACTTTGAGTATTTTGGAGAACACCTCGGGGGGAAACTTCTCGATCGGGGCGACGTGCTGGAATCCCGCGTTGTTCACCAGGATGTCCGTGCCGGGCGGGATCGCCCGGGTGAAGTCCGGTGCCGACAGGTCCGCGACGACGGGTGTCCCCGAGATCTCCGCGGCGACCTTGGCCGCAGCCTCGGCGTCGATGTCGACCACCAGCACGTGTGCTCCGGCCGCGGCCAGCCGGTGCGCGCAGGCGCGCCCGATCCCGCTGCCCGCCCCGGTCACCACGGCGCGCCGACCCGCTAGGTCCATCATGCTGCCGAATCTAGGCAATGACCTGAATCCCAGCCCATGTCGCCCACCCCCACACTCCATTCCCGGTATATGTGGCCTGACCCCGCCCTCCCGCCCGGTTCGGGGAGATGTCGATGCGTGCCGGAGTACGAGCCTCCCGGGCCGGCCACCGCCGAAGGGAAGGCGGTGTCTCAGATGGTGACCGGATACATGAGCGTCAGCTCGTCGCCGGGGAGGCCGCGGATGCCCCAGTTGACCTTGGGCGACTCCATGATCACGATCTCCAGGTCCTCGGCGGGGAGATCGAGTGCCTCCCCGGTCCTGGTGAACAGGGCGCGGATCAGCGCGCGCTTGGCCTCGTCCGATCGGCCGCCGAAACAGACGATCTCCACGATGAGGTACCGCTCGCTCCGCTGCGGGCAGACCAGGTCCTCGGCGTCCAGCAGCAGGAACCGGTGGAACCGCTTGTCCTCGGGGAGCTGCCAGACGTCCACCAGGCAGCCGTGGACGGTGTCGGAGATCTCCTGACGCCGGCCGGACCACACGTCCCGGCGGCCGTAGAACTTGATCTGGGTCATGTCTCGCAGTTTCGCAGGTGACCGGTGCACGGCGCGGGTCGGGTCGCGGCTCCGGGCACCGCCCTGCGGATCTCGCCGTGGCGTGGGCCGGTCAGGCGGTGCCTCGCGAGGCGGGGAAGGGAGCCGCGGCACGACGCGGCGGGGCGCGTCCGGGCGACCGTGGTGAGCGGAGGCGCGGCAGGCGGGGGCTAGGACGGAGGCCGGGTCATGGACAGCACGTCGAGCAGGTCGTCGAGCCGTTCCTCGGTGAGGGAGCCGCTGGCGACGTGGCCGCGCTCGATGACGACCTCGCGGATGGTCTTGCGCTCGGCCAGGGCCTGCTTCGCTATCTTGGCGGCCTCCTCGTACCCGACGTAGGGGTTGAGCGGGGTGACGATCGACGGTGAGGACTCCGCGTACTCGCGCAGGCGGTCGGTGTTGGCGGTTATGCCGTGCACGCACCGGTCGGCCAGTAGCCGGGAGGCGTTGGCGATCAGCCGGATGGACTCCAGGATGTTGCGCGCGATGACCGGGAGCATCACGTTGAGCTCGAACGTGCCCGAGGCGCCGGAGAAGGCGATGGCCGCGTCGTTCCCGATGACCTGGGCGACGACCATGGTCACCGCCTCGGGGACGACCGGGTTGACCTTGCCCGGCATGATCGACGAGCCGGGCTGGAGGTCGGGCAGGTTGATCTCGCCCAGCCCCGCCCGGGGGCCGGAACCCATCCAGCGGAGATCGTTGGCGATCTTGTTGAGCGAGACCGCGACCGTACGGAGCTGGCCGGAGAGCTCCACGATGGCGTCCCGGGCCCCCTGGGCCTCGAAGTGGTCGGGAGCCTCGGAGAACGGCAGCCCGGTGGCCTCGCGCAGCTTCTCGATGACCTTGGCCGCGAAGCCGGGAGGGGTGTTGACGCCGGTGCCGACCGCGGTACCGCCCAGGGGCAGCTGGGCGAGGTGCGGGAGCGCGCCGCGCACCCGCCCGATGGCGTTGTCGATCTGCGTGGCGTACCCGCCGAACTCCTGGCCCAGCGTGACCGGGGTGGCGTCCATCAGGTGCGTGCGCCCCGCCTTCACCACGCCGTCGAACTCCAGTGACTTGTCCCGCAGTGCGGTGGCCAGGTGCCGTAGGGAGGGGAGCAGGTGGTACGACACCTCGGTCATGGCGGCGACGTGGATGGAGGTGGGGAACACGTCGTTGGACGACTGTGAGGCGTTCACGTGGTCGTTGGGGTGGACGGGGCGCCCCAGCCGCTCCTCGGCGAGGGTGGCGATCACCTCGTTGGCGTTCATGTTGGAGGAGGTGCCGGAGCCGGTCTGGAAGACGTCGACGGGGAACTCGCCGTCCCACTCGTTCTCCGCGACGTCGGTGGCGGCCTCGGCGATCGCCTGCGCCATCTCCTTGTCGAGCACCCCCAGTTCGGCGTTGACCTCGGCGGAGAGGGCCTTGATCAGGCCGAGTGCGGAGATGTGCGGAACCTCCAGCCCGCGCCCGGAGACGGGGAAGTTCTCCACCGCCCGCTGGGTCTGCGCCCGCCACTTCGCGCCCGCAGGCACCCGCACCTCGCCCATCGAGTCATGCTCGATCCGATACTCGCTCATACGTCCAGTCTGCGTCCCAGGGAGGGAATCAAACCGGCGGGTGCGGGTCCTTACCGGGGGAGTCCTCAGGAGAAGGCGGCCACCACCAGGATCATGATCACTACCAGTGCGATCGCGGCCACGCCCATGAGGACGAGGATGCCGATCGGGGGCTTTTTCGAGGGGGCCTGCCGCTCCCCGGGGGCGCCGGGGGCGTGCCGGCCGTTCTGACCCGCGATCGCGAACAGGTCGGTGCCCAGGCCGGGAGAGCGGCCGAAGACGCCGTCGGAGGACTCGGGCCCCGGCGGGCGCCAAGGCTGCGAGGACATCGGGGCTCCCGGGCCGGCGGGCCGGTCGCCGGGGAGCGGGGCGTGCGGCGGGGCGGCGGGAGCTTCCGGGCGTCCGGCGACGGGCGCCCCGAACTCCGGATCGATCGGAGGGAAGCCGTGCGGCGGGGTGGCGGAGAGGTCAGGCTTTCCGCTGTCGGGGAATCCGTGCTCGTTCTCCTGCCGCCCGAAGGCGCCCGGGCCGCGACCGGTGGTCGCGGGTCCCCGGGCGACCGGAGTCCCGAGACCGGGAGGGCCCTGTCGCCCCGGGACCGGCCCGCCCGGCTCCGCGGGGGGCGGGCTGTCCGGGTAGGGCGAGGCCGTCGTACGGCCGGGGGCCGCGGCGGGGGGAGGGGAGGCGGGAGGTTCCGCGACGGGCGCCGTTCCGCCGGGGATGCGCAGGCCGCCCTTGGGGCGGATGACCACCATGGTGCGGTCGGCGTCGAAGCCGTCGGTGTCGTCCTCCTCCGCGTCCGGTGCGACGGGTGTCTCCGAGGCGGGAGGGGGCGGTGCGGGGGCGGGAGCGGCGGGGATGGAGTCCGCGAGGTGCGAGGGGGTGTCCGCCACGGCCCGGAGCATCGCGCCCGCCTGAGCGGCCGTCAGCCGCGCCGTGTGGTCCTTCTCCAGCAGCTGTTCGAGCACCGGGCGCAGTGGCCCCGCCTGGGTCGGCGGGTCGACCTGCTCGCTCATCAGCGCGGCCAGGGTCTCCGCCACCGAGGCCCGCTCGTAGGCCGGGCGGCCCTCGACCGCGAAGTACAGCGTGGCGCCGAGGGACCACAGGTCCGACTCGGGTCCGTTGTGCTCGCCGCGGGCCCGCTCGGGCGCCGTGTATCCGGGAGAGCCGATCACCATGCCGGTCTTGGTGAGGCTCGTGTCGCCCTCGGCCTTGGCGATGCCGAAGTCGGTGAGAACCACCCGGCCGTTCTCGGTGATCAGCACGTTGCCGGGCTTGACGTCGCGGTGCAGCACTCCCTGGGCGTGGGCCGCGCGGAGCGCCCCCAGCAGGTCGGCCCCGATCTCGGCGACCAGGCGGGGCGGGAGTGGCCCCTCCTCCTCGATCACCTGCTCCAGGGAGCGTGCCTGCACGAGTTCCATGATGATCCAGGGGCTGCCGTCCTCGACGATGGCGTCGTGGACCGTGGCCACCGAGGGGTGACTGATGCGGGCGGCCGTGCGACCCTCGCGGATCATCCGTTCCCGAAGTTCGGCGCGTTGCGCCTCGCTGAGGCCGGGCTCCTGACGGATCTCCTTGATCGCGACTTCACGGCCGAGGGAACGGTCACGGGCTTTCCACACTGTGCCCATCGTGCCCCGGCCGAGCGGCGCGATCAGCTCGTAACGGTCCGCGAGCACGCGCATCTGCTGTTCCGGCATGAGAAGAAGATAGCCATTCCACCTTGAGAAGCGCTTTACCCGCGCTTACGGAGTTCCCTCGGCCAGAGAAGACGCGGGAGCATCAACCTTATAAGGGGTGTCATAAAACGGACAAATGGGCGATAGCTCGGCGAAACCTCCGTCGGCTTTCTGTGCACGCCCTCGCCGGGGCGCCGGTGTACCCGAGGCTGGGGCACCGGTGCCGACATCGGTCCGGAGGGTGGCGGGGCCGACAGGGGAGACGAGGGCCGCGGCGCCGACGTCGGCGTCGGCACCGAGCCGAACCGGTGCAGCCCGCGGTGCTGGGAGCGACGGCTGAACGGCGGAACCGGGGTCCCGCCGGACCCGCCCACGGGCGGCCTGCCGTCGGGGCGCCTGGCGGGCCTGATGTCGGGCCTGACATCGGGCCGTGCGGACCTGACGTCGGGCCGGGCCGGAGGCATGGTGAAGGAATCCTCGACCAGCCCGCCGGCCGCCACCCGGGCGAGCATCAGCGAGGCCCGTCCGGTGTCGAGCCGGGAGTTCGGGTCGATCGTGAGGAGGCCCCGCAGCACCGGCGTCAGCGGGCCTGCCCGCTCCATGGGGATCGGCTCGCCACTGGTCAGCGCGGCGAGCGCGGCCGCGGCCGTACGGCGGCCGTGCAGGCCGCGGCCCTCGACGGCGGTGTAGAGGGTCGCGCCGAGTGACCACAGGTCGCCGGACGGGCTGGCCTTGGCGCCCAGCACGCGCTCGGGGGCGATGTATCCGGCCGAGCCCAGCACGATGCCCGCCTGGGTGATCGACACGTCGCCTTCCAGCGCGGCCAGGCCGAAGTCGGTGAGCACCGCCCGGTCGTCGGTCACCAGGACGTTGCTGGGCTTCACGTCGCGGTGGAGGATCCCCTTGGCGTGCACGGCGCGCAGCGCCCCCAGGACCTGACGGCCGATCTCCGCCACCTGGCGTGGCGGCAGCGGGCCGTGGTCCTGCAGGAGCTGCTCCAGCGATCTGGCACGGAGCAGCTCCATCACGATCCAGGGGCGCTCGTCCTCGGTGACGACGTCGAAGACCGTGATGACCGAGGGGTGGGCGACCATCGCGGTCGCCCGTCCCTCACGTTCGGTCCTGGCGCACAGCTCGGCGCGGAGATCCTCGTCGAGGATCAGGGGGAGGCGGACCTCCTTGACGGCCACCTCGCGGTTGAGCAACTCGTCATGTGCGCGCCAGACAGTGCCCATGCCACCGCGCCCAACCGGTTCTGACAGCCGGTAGCGCGCTGCAAGAAGGTATCCGGGCGGCGCACGCATGTGGTGCAGCTTACCGATTTGCGTAATGAGACCAGTAGAGACCGGGCCGAATCTTCTTGCCAACTTCGGTCAGATTTTCGCGCTCGTAACTGTTGAGAAACGCTGCGTGATATCTGGCAAATTGCCAAGGGGCCACAGCTTCTCCCGATAATCGGGACGTACGTTGCGATACTGCAGGTAATAACCATATTTCCGGCATCGAAGGCCGTCGGTGGGCGCCCGAGGTCGAGTTCGTCGACCTCGGGCGCCGGTACGACGGAGTCCGAGGAAGGCCGGTGGCGGTCAGCGACGGCCGATGCTCAGGACGGGCCCGGTCGTGTCCGTGAAGAAGTCCTCGCCCTTGTCGTCGACCACGATGAAGGCGGGGAAGTCCTCGACCTCGATCTTCCAGACGGCCTCCATGCCCAGCTCGGGATATTCCAGGACCTCCACCTTCTTGATGCAGTCCTGGGCGAGGCGGGCGGCGGGGCCGCCGATGGAGCCGAGGTAGAAGCCGCCGTGGGTTTTGCAGGCGTCGGTGACCTGCTTGGAGCGGTTGCCCTTGGCAAGCATGATCTTGGAGCCGCCGGCGGCCTGGAAGCGTTCGACGTAGGAGTCCATCCGGCCCGCGGTGGTCGGGCCGAAGGAGCCGGAGGCGTAGCCCTCGGGGGTCTTGGCGGGGCCGGCGTAGTAGACCGCGTGGTCCTTGAGGTACTGCGGCATCTCGCCGCCCGCGTCCAGGAGCTCGCCGATCTTGGCATGCGCGATGTCGCGGGCCACCACGAGCGGTCCGGTCAGCGACAGACGGGTCTTGACCGGGTACCTGGTCAGCTCGGTGAGGATCTCCTGCATCGGGCGGTTGAGGTCGATCTTCACCACGTCGTCCGACAGATGCTCGTCCGTGGTCTCGGGCAGGAACCTGGCCGGGTCGGTCTCCAGCCGCTCCAGGAAGACCCCCTCGGGGGTGATCTTCGCCAGGGCCTGGCGGTCGGCGCTGCAGGAGACCGCGATGGCGACGGGGCAGGAGGCGCCGTGCCGGGGGAGGCGGATGACGCGGACGTCGTGGCAGAAGTACTTGCCGCCGAACTGCGCGCCGATGCCGAGCTTCTGGGTGAGCTCGAAGACCTTGGCCTCCAGTTCGGTGTCCCGGAAGCCGTGACCTGCGGGGGAGCCTTCGGTGGGGATGGAGTCCAGGTAGCGGGCGCTGGCGTACTTGGCGGTCTTCAGGGCGAACTCGGCGGACGTGCCGCCGACGACGATCGCCAGGTGGTACGGCGGGCAGGCGGCGGTGCCGAGGGAGCGGATCTTCTCCTCCAGGAACTGGAGCATCCGCTTCTCGTTGAGCACGGCCTTCGTCTCCTGGTACAGGAACGACTTGTTGGCGCTGCCGCCGCCCTTGGCCATGAACAGCAGCTTGTACTCGTCGGGGTGGCCGAGCGGGTCCTCGGCGTAGAGCTCGATCTGCGCGGGGAGGTTGGAGCCGGTGTTCTTCTCCTCCCACATGGTGATGGGGGCCATCTGGGAGTAGCGCAGGTTCAGCCGGGTGTAGGCGTCGTAGACGCCGCGGGAGATGTGCTCGGCGTCGGCGCCGTCGGTGAGCACGTGGCGGCCGCGCTTGCCCATCACGATCGCGGTGCCGGTGTCCTGGCACATCGGAAGCACGCCGCCCGCCGAGATCGAGGCGTTCTTCAGCAGGTCGAGGGCGACGAAGCGGTCGTTCCCGCTCGACTCGGGGTCCTCGATGATCTTGCGGAGCTGGGCCAGGTGGGACGACCGCAGATAGTGGGAGATGTCGTGGACGGCGGTCTCGGTGAGCAGTCGCAGTGCCTCGGGCTCGACCTCCAGGAACCTGCGCCCCGCGGCCTCGACGACCCGCACCCCCTCGGTGGTGATCAGGCGGTACTCCGTCTCGTCCGGTCCCATGGGAAGCAGGTCGGTGTAGTCGAACTCGGGCATCGTCGTAGGTCCTCCGTGCGGGCGCCGTTTTCCTAGAGGGTACGGCCCTCGCGATCGTGCCCGACCTTCGCGGTCGGGCGGGAGGCGACTCTCCCCTTCTCCATCCGAGCACCAGGGGACAGATCGTATGAAAACCACATATTTGGGACAAGTATTAATGGCATATGCGTCTTTTGTTCACATATGTCCGAAGAAACGAGAGAAGCTAGAAGGGGGCCGGGCCGAGCGTCCGGTGGAGGTTGGGAGGCATCATGGACATCGGAAACACCATCATGACCGGTGACATCATCCTGCTGATCCTCGTGGCCGTCTTCGTGGTGGCCGGTCTCGCCATATCACTGATAGCCATCACGCTGACGAGCATCAAGGAGGGCAACGGGCGGACTCCCCAGTGGCCGGTGAGCTGGCCGGACTCTCAGCGGACCGTCCCCAGGCAGCGGATCAGCGCCGAGTCCGGACAGGCGATCCTGCCCCCGCACCAGGGGGCGGTGCCCCTGCAACGGGCCGACAAGCTCACCGAGCGGATCAGCCTGCCCCCGCAGGACGACGCGTCCTCGCAGGCGGTGAACCTGCCCCGGCAACGGGTGCACCCGCTCTGAGGCCGATGACGATGCCGGTGACCACGAGCGCCGCGCCGAGCAGGTCGGGCACCGAGGGCGCACCGAGGCCGAGGATCGCGCCGGTGACGATGGCGCCGACCGGGATCAGCCCGGCGAACAGTCCCGCGGTCCCCGGGCCGAGCCGGGGCAGGGCGTCGTACCAGAGGAAGAACGCCACGGCGGTCACGATCAGCGACTGGTAGCCGAGGCCCGCGATCTCGGGTGCGGTCGGCACCCGGATCATCGCGGTGCCGTCCGCGAGCAGGCCCGCGATGACCAGCAGTGGCACGGCCAGCGCCGCCGAATAGGCCGAGACGCGCACGGCGCCCAGCTTCGGCAGCAGCGGGATGGCCAGCATGGAGAAGCAGATCTCGCAGCCCAGCGCGCCCAGCGACCAGAGCAGTCCGGCCAGGTCACCGCTGCCCAGCCCGGTGGCCACCGTCGCTCCGGTGACGACGACCGCCGCCGACAGCAGGAGCCGGGGTGAGGGGCGCCCGCCGAGCAGGGCCAGTGCCAGCGGCACGGTGCCGAGGACGGTGCCGACCAGGGCCGGGCCGCCGTGCCGGGTGGCCTCGATCACGCACACATTGAAGATCACCAGCCCCGTCAGGGAGAGTGCCGCCAGCAGTGCCGTCTCACGAGGCGTGAGCCGCACGAACCGCAGCCCCGCCATCCGGGTGACCGCGAGAAGGACCGCGGCCGCCAGTAGGTAGCGCATGGCCTGGCCGCCGTAGACCGGATAGTCCCCGATCACCCCGGAGACCCCCGCCAGGGTTCCCACCAGGAACATCGCTCCCGCGGCCTCGCTCAGGCCGCGTAACTCCGGCCGGGAGGTGGTGCTGACATCCACGTTCATGTGCGGAATGCTAGGAAGCCAATGGCTCCCCTGTCGGGTCCAATGAAGCATCGAAACAGAGGACCAATTGGCCGATCTGCATCTCGTCGTCGACCGCGCGGCGGGCGGCGTCGCCGCCCAGATCGCCCGCGAGCTCCGCGAGGCGGTGCGGCGTGGACGCCTGGCGGCCGGGGTCCGGCTGCCCGCCAGCCGTGAGCTGGCCAGGGACCTCGGGCTCTCCCGGGGGGTGGTGGTCGAGGCGTACGAGCAACTCGTCGCCGAGGGCTTCCTGATCTCCAGGACCGGGGTGGGCACCACGGTGGCCCCGGCCGCCGGCCGCCCAGCGGCCCTTCCCGGTGGTCTTTCCGGTGGCCTTTCCCGGCCGCCGGACAGCGCGCCCTCGCCCGCCGATCCCGGGCCGACGAGCCCTGCGGAGGGCCGCGAGCCGTATCACGGGCGCCGCTCCACCGCGCCCGACCTGGGGGCGTTCCCCAGGGAGCGGTGGCTGGCCTCGATGAGGCGTACGCTCGCCACGCTGCCCGTCGAGGCCCTGGACTACGGCGACCCCGGCGGTGTCCCCGCGCTCCGCGAGGAACTGGCCGCCTACCTCGGGAGGGTCCGGGCGGCCGATGTGGTCCCGGACAACCTGGTGATCATGGGTGGGGTGGCTCAGGGGCTGAGCCTCACGGTCCGGGCGCTCGCGGGGAGGCTTCCCCGGGTCCGGGCGCGGTGCGACCTCGACTGGTTCGTCCAGCGGGTCGAGCACCCGGTGCCCTCCCCGGGCCGGATCCTGCTGGCGGTCGAGGATCCGGCCGGGGTGCGCCAGCTCCCGCTGCTCCGCGCGGCGGGAGCCGAACTGGTCGCCGTCCCGGTGGACGACGAGGGCATCGATGTCGGGGCACTGGCCGAGACCGGGGCGCGGGCGGTGATGCTCACTCCCGCGCACCAGTACCCGACGGGGGTCGTGCTCTCGCCCCGCCGCCGCGCCGAGCTGATCGAGTGGGCCGTCGCGACCGGCGCGATGATCCTGGAGGACGACTACGACGCGGAGTTCCGCTTCGACCGCGATCCGGTGGGCTGCCTGCAGGGGCTGGCCGCCGACCGGGTGGTCCTGGTCGGGAGCGTCAGCAAGTCGCTGGCCCCCGGGCTCCGCCTGGGCTGGGCGGTCGCTCCGCCCCGGATCGCCGAGTCGCTGCGGCTGGCCCGTGGTGAGCTGGACATGGGGTCGCCCGTCCTGGAGCAGTACGTCCTGGCCGACTTCGTGGCCACCGGCGACTACGACCGGCACCTGAGGAGGATGCGCCGGCAGTACCGCGCCCGCCGCGACGCCCTGGTGCTGGCCCTCGGCGAGCACCTTCCCGAGTTCACCGTGCGGGGCGTCTCCGCCGGGCTCAACCTGCTCGCCGAGCTGCCGTACGGCTGGGACGAGGCATCGGTGGTGGACAGGGCCGAGGAGTGCGGGCTGGCGGTCGAGCCGGTGGGGCCGATGCGGTACGCCCCCGGCCCGCCCGCGCTGTTGATGGGCTTCGCCCGCCTGCCCGGACACCGCGCGGACCAGGCGGTCCGCGCCCTCGCCAGTGCCCTAGGGGCGCGCGGCGAGCTCCGGTTCCGGCTGGAAACCCCTGGCTAGGAACACGATCAGGGCCACCAGGACCACGGCGGGTACGAACGCCACGCGGACGTTCACCGTGTCGTTGAGGGTGCCGACCACGGCGGCGCCGACCAGGAAGCCGACGTAGTTGAACATGTTGACCCGCGCGATCGCGGTCTCCGCCCCGGCGCCGAGGCGCCCGGCGGCCGAGAACGACTGCGGGGCGATGACGGACAGGCCGATGCCGATCAGGCCGAACGACACGACGGCCACCACGACGCCGGGTGCGACGACGACGCCCAGCGTGCCCACGGCCGCGATCACCGCGCCCGCGCGGACGACCGGCGCGGGTCCGTACCTGCGTACCGCGAGGTCACCGGGGACCCGCGCCAGGAGCATGGTCGCCTGGTAGACGAGGTAGGCGAACGGAACCAGCCAGCCGCTCGCCGCCAGCGCCTTCTCCATGTAGATCGTGCCGTAGTTGGAGACCGCCGCGTCCCCGACGTACAGGAACGCCATCGCCAGGCAGAGCGGGATGATCGGCCGCCACGGCACCCTGGCCGCCACCTGAGCGGCCTGCTCACCGGCCTTTTCTGCGTCCCGCCCGTAGAGGCGGGGGAGCATGACCACGGAGATCACCGCGCCGATCAGCACCGGGACGGAGAAGGACCAGCCCAGCTCGATGCCGAGCGCGCTGAAGGCGGAGTTGAATCCGGCGCCCAGCATCGAGCCGACACTCCACACGGCGTGGAAGCCGGTCAGCACGCTCATGCCGTACCGGCGCTCCACCGCGACCGCCTGCATGTTCATCGCCGCGTCCACCGCGCCGACGAACAGGCCGAACGCGGCGCTGAGCGCGTACAGCCCGGCGAGCTGCCCGTTCCAGCCGGACAGCGCCACGATGACGCAGACGCCGACCTGGGAGACGCGCAGGATCGGGGCACTGCCGTACCGGCTCGCCAGCGGGCCCGCGATCGCGCTGCCGGCACCGGCGATCACCGGCACGAGCAGCAGGACCAGGGTGAGGTCGCCGTCGCTGAGCCCGAACTTGTGCTGGAGGTCGATCACATGGGTGAGCAGGGTGGCGAAGCAGAGGCCTTGGACGAAGAAGGCCGCCCAGGTCGCCACGCGCGCCTGTCTGTCACGCGGGAGGGGCACGACGACCTCCGGAGAACATGAGGGGGGTTCAAGTTCTCGTCAGGTTAGGTGTGCCGCCCCCGGCGGTCAATGCCCCGCGGCGCCCGGGCTCCGCAGTCCCGCGCCGTCGTCCCGACACCCACCGTGGACGTCGCGTTCGTCTCGCGTCATCACCGGTCGCCGGCGTCGTTCGGCTCCCCCCATACCGGGCGGCTCACATCGGGAGCGGGGAGGGCGGAAAGGATCGCGGTGACGCCGGCCCAGTCGGCGGTCTTGACCGTGTCGTTCATGAGGCGGATGAGTGCGGGGATGTCCTCGTGGGCTTGCAGCAGCGCGTCCGTCCCCCGCATGACCTGGCTGGAGACGGTCTCGTACCCCGTGCCGCCGCCCTGTCCCTTGAAGAACTGCCTCCCCTCGGGGCCGCCGCCCCAGAAGTCTCCGATGTCGTTCAGCTCCGCGGCCGCCTGCCTGACGATGTCGGCGAGCTCCTCTTTCTCGGTGTCGAAGGCGTTCGCGACGGACCTGAGGTGGTCTGAGGAGATCTCCAGGGGCGGGCGGGAGCCGCCGATGGGCGCCGTGGGTTCCCGCGGGTCCGGTACGGACATCCGGTGTCACTTTCCGCGAGGTCAGCCCGCTGGTTTGTGAGCCATCGTGAAATAGAGCAGGGTCCTGCCCAAGGTCTCCTTCAAGGTGGGGATGAGCTCCGTGCCGCTCTGCCCGTTCAGGAGGTCGTAGGTGGGGCCGTAGCCGATCGAGCCTCCGGCCATCCTGGACAGGAACGCCTGCACATCGGCGTTTTTGCTGATCGCCTGAACGCCAGGCCTGGCCGCGTCGAACACGCCGTAGAAGACGACCGAGGCGGCGAATTCCTTCAACGCCTGTTTCGCGTTGTCGCCGAGCGAACCCGGGTCCTCGCCCCGCAGGGCGCGGACACCGGCCACCACGGCGACGTCCCCCACCGCGAAGAACGTGCTGCCGATCGTGTACTCCGTGAGTTTGGTCAGCACGATCTTCGCGATGGCGTGTTCGAGCAGCTTGGCGAGGAGTTTCGCCTGTGCCCGCCGGATGAGGAACTGCGTTAACTGATAGGCCGCTCCGGCCTGCCAGGGAAAGGTGGTGAGGAAGACGAAGCTGGCGAGATTGGCCAGGGCCGCCGTGTAGTACGCGTGCTGCGCCGTCTCGATGAGTTCGGCGTACTCGTCGCATGCCTCGCTGTTCTGCCTGCAGGCGAGGGCGAGCCGGCCGGGGAAGCTCGCCGTCTGGGGGTGTGTGTAGAGGCCGGAGACGACGGCCTGTTTGAACGCCTCCACGCCCTCGCCTCCGTTCCGCTTCCACATCGCCTCGGCGAACGGGTAGGTGTTGTCCGGGTTCTTCGCGAACCGGTCGGCGAGCCGTGCCCACACGTCGCGGGCCTGGCGAGCGCCGGCCGGGTCACCGTCCGGATATTCGACCGCGAGCATCGTGAAGACGAAGCCCGCGATGCCCAGCACTCCGGTGCCGTATATCGAGGCGCGTCCGGGATTGATGTTCAACGAAGGACAACCGGGAGGCTCGCGGCCGTCACGTGGGGAGAGGGCCGTACCACGCTCATCGCCTGTCCTGAGGCGGCAGGACGGTTTCGAGCGGGGTGCCGGTGATGAACGGGTCCACCAGTCGTCTCATCTGGTCCCCGGCGTCGCGGGCCGCCTCGTCGGCCGCCTGGAGGATGGCCTCCGCCAGCTCGCCGGAGCCCAGTCGCATGGCACGGGGGTCGATCGTGAGGCTGGTGAGTGCGCCCGTCAGCGATGTCTCGGCGGTGACGCGCCCTTGCGCCGCCTCGCCTCGGCCGCGGACCTCGGAGACGCCTTTTTGAAGCTCCTCAAGCCCGGTGACCTCGTCGTGGAACCGCCCCAGCAGTCTGTCGAGCTCTTCGTCGCCGTTCCGGCCGAGCATTTCCATGGGTGATCTCATAGCGCTCCTGAACGTCGGGCAGTCGAGTGCCTGGAGTGACCGAACGGGTGACGTGGCGAGGCGGCCCGCCGGGGGCTCCGGCTCTCGCCCGCCCAATGTAGATCACGAAAACGATATTTAGCAATTTAACCGGTAGGTAAAGCGGGTTTTCTGGCCGGGTTCCGCGACGAGGCATGGCTCCACCGGTTCGCCGGAGATGCTCCGGGGGCCGCGCAGGCCGGGGGCGAGGGGCGGGCTCGTCCGGGACGGCCGGGCGGTGCGGGGGCGCTCAGGGCGGCCCCGCAGGGATTAGGGTCGGGGGGTGGAGAGTCCCCGCCCGCCCGCGAACCGCCGTCACAACCGTGAACCTGCTCCCGCCGACCTGAGAGCCGGAGACGCCGATCGAGAGAGGGTGGCCGCCGTACTGGGCGACGCGCTCGCCGACGGACGTCTCGGCCACGACGAGTACGACGAGCGCGCCGAGGCGCTCTACCGTGCCCGCACGCTGGGAGAGCTCTCCGCACTCACCGCCGACCTGCTCCCGCCCGAGGCACAGCCGCTCCGCACCGACGTCGGCCCGGTGACGGCCCTGTTCGGCTCCCAGGAGCGCAGCGGCCGCTGGGTCGTGCCGACCAGCTTCTCCGCCACCGCGATCTGCGCCAACGTCAAGCTCGACCTGTGCGAGGCGCTGCTCCAGTCCAGCCGGGTGACCCTGCAGGTCACCGTGGTGGGCGGCACCCTCACCCTGATCGTCCCCGAGGGCGTGCGGATCGAGATGCCCGCCTCGTCCTTCATGGGGGGCAAGAAGAACCAGGTCCCCCCGGGCGCGCCCGACGGCCCGGTCATCGAGATCACCGGCGTCGTCACGCTCGGGAACATCGTGGCCAAGTCCCCTAAACGTCCTCGCCGACCCTGGTTCCGCCGCTGAGGTCACCTCCGGCTCCGGTTCCGATGCCGTTCCGGGATGCCGGACGACACCGGTTCCAGTGCCGGCCCTCAGCTGGCGTTGTCGAAGTTGATCGCGCTGTACGCCCGCAGCTTCCAGAGCTGGTGCTCGCTCTCGATCTTCCGGATCGTCCCGGAACGGCCGCGCATGACCAGGGAGTTGGTGACGGCCCGCCCCGCGCGGTAGCGGACGCCCTGCATCAGCTCGCCGTCGGTGATCCCGGTGGCGGCGAAGAACACGTCGTCGGACCTGACCAGGTCGTCGGTGCTCAGCGTGGCGTCGAGGTCGAGGCCCGCGTCCAGCGCCCGGCGGCGCTCGGCGTCGTCCTGCGGCCAGAGCCTGCCCTGGATGACGCCGCCCAGGCACTTGAGCGCGCACGCGGCGATGATGCCCTCCGGCGTGCCGCCGATGCCGAGCATCAGGTCGACACCGGTGCCCACCCGGGCCGCCATGATCGCACCGGCCACGTCGCCGTCGGTGATGAGCCTGATCCGGGCGCCGGTCTCCCGGATCTCCCGGATGATCTTTTCGTGGCGGGGCCGGTCGAGGATGACCACGGTCACGTCCGAGGGCTCGCCGCCCTTGGCGCGGGCCACCGCGGCGATGTTGTCGGCCACCGGCGCGTTGATGTCCACGGACGAGGCGGCCTCGGGGCCGGTGACCAGCTTGTCCATGTAGAAGACGGCGGACGGGTCGTACATCGAGCCGCGCTCGCTGACCGCGATCACCGAGATCCCGTTGGGCATGCCGAGCGCGGTGAGCCGGGTGCCGTCGATCGGGTCGACGGCCACGTCGCACGCCGCGCCGCTGCCGTCACCCACCTGCTCGCCGTTGTAGAGCATCGGCGCGTTGTCCTTCTCACCCTCGCCGATCACCACCACGCCGCGCATCGACACCGTGTTGATCAACTGGCGCATCGCGTTCACCGCGGCGCCGTCGGCGCCGTTCTTGTCACCCCGCCCGACCCAGCGGGCCGCGGCCATCGCGGCCGCCTCCGTGACGCGGACCAACTCCAGGGCGAGGTTGCGATCAGGGGCGTGCTCGCCCGTGGCGAGGGCGGCAGGAACGGACGTCTGATCGGACATCTGATCGGGCATCTGATCGGGCATCTGATCGGGCATGGTGGGAAACCCCTCTCGTGGTTAATGCAACGATCGTAGTTGGCGCCCCTCTGACCGGTCGGCGGAGGATAATGTGCCCACCATGAGCAGCGACGCAGAACGGCTGGTGAGAGGCGTGGGCGCGCGGACCTCCGAGCGGGGTGCCGCCACGCGCGCCGCGTTGCTGTCCGCCGCCAGGGAGATTTTCGTCACAAGCGGATTCGCCGAGGCCGGGGTCACCGACGTGGTCGCCCGAGCGGGAGCGAGTGTCGGAAGTCTTTACCATCATTTTTCCGGCAAGGCCGACCTCTACCTCACGCTCTTCGACGAGTTCCAGGCCCGGCAGACCCAGCGGACCAAGCAGGCGGTCGGTGAGGCCAGGGCGGCGGGCGAGAGCGATCCGATGCGGCTGTTCATCGCCGGGGCCCGCGCCTACCTGGAGGGTTGCCTGGCGGAGCGGGAGATCTCCGCGCTGTTCCTGCGTGGTGACGGGCCGCCGGGGTTCGAGGTCATCGTGCGCGACCGGCTCCGGCAGTGGGCCAAGCGCAACGCCGCCCTGTTCGAGGGGGACGAGGGAGCGCTGGTCGTGGTCCTCACCGGGGCGCTCGCCGCCGCGGTCTCCGAGGTCGCCCTGTCCGACGACGAGGACGCCTCACGGGCGCTCGTCGAGGACGTGCTGGCCATCATCGCCCAGATCCGCCGCCCCTGAGGGCGGACCACCTCCCTGAACAGATAGTGTCGACAGTCGTGCGAAGGTTCACTCAGGGCTTCTACGGCTATGTGGTCGCGATGGCGGTCTGCCTGGCCGCCGTCGGTCTGTTCCTGCTGGTCACACCGCAGAGCAGGACCGAGCACATCCCCAGGGTCGACTACTCGATCGCGCTGGCCGACCTGCGCCGTACGGCGCCCTTCCAGATGTGGGCCCCCGAGCCCGTCGCCGCCGGATGGGTCCCGAACAGCTCCCGGAGCACCCGGGAGAACGGCGCCACCACCTGGAAGCTCGGCTTCGCCACCGCCAAGCGCTTCCACGCGATGCTCGCCCAGAGCGACGAGAAGCCCGCGGCCGAGTTCGCCAACAGGCTCTCCAACACCTCCACGGTCACCGGGACCGTCCAGATCGACGGCGTGACCTGGGAGCAGCGGGTCCGCGAGGACAAGAACCAGCGCTCCCTCGTACGGGTCCTGCCCGACGTCACGATCGTCGTCACCGGCACCGCCCCCTGGGACGAGCTGTCCGCCCTGGCGGGCTCCCTCAAGCAGCAGCCGAGGAACGACTCCTAGCCGAGTGGTTCCGAAGTGATCAGCGGGCGGCCCAGGCGCCGGGGATCGCCGCCGTGACCGGCCACGTGCCGTCTGCGTTCATACCGTGCTCGATGACTCGGCTGCGCGGCGCCTTGTCGAGTTCTTGATGTTTCCCTCCTCGGTCGGGACGGACCTGCTCGGGATGACGCCGAGGCTTGGTGCCTCGACGTTCTCGATCGTCTCAGCGCGCCCAGCCGCTCCAGGAGAGGTCGGCCGCTCGGTCGCCAGCTGAGCGAGAGCGAGCAGCAGGAGTTCGCTGCTGGACCAGTCGGCGCGGTCGCCGCGGCCCAGTTCCACGACGTGCCGCATGACCTCATCGGGGGCAAAGCCCAGCGCGGCGGCGATGTGTTTGGCAGCTTGCAGAAGTTCATGGTCTCGGGCCGCCATGAGGTGGTCCTACCCTTCGGTGCAGATCTGGCCGGCTTCGAACTGGGCGGTTCGACATCGGTCAGGGAACATCAAGGGTGTCCGATGCCAGGTCAGCGACGACTGCGATGTGGTCTGAGGGCCATGCTCCGCCGACGGGAGCATCGCCGGCGCATTGCACGGAGCAGACACGACCAAGTCCATCAAACGCCCGTGCCTCCTTCCCGTCCAGACTCTCCCGATGGGAAGCGACACCGACGACAAGCCCGGCGAACGCCCTGCCGGCAATCCACAACTCTCGTGAACAGCCGGTTTCGTGAGGTTCGCCACCGCGGCGCCGGCCGCTTCCACCGAGCAGGCCGGCGCGGACGGCTACGGCCCACCGCGAGCCCAGGCCGCGCTCGCGATGGCCGTGCCGGCACTCACCGCCTTCCTGCATGAACCCGATGGCCAGAGGTCGAGACCGTCCTACTCGCCGGGGAGCCCTTCGCCGGGTCGGCCGGCCGGGCCGAGGCCCGCTGGGGTCCGCCGGCCCAGACCGGTCACAAGGTCGCCCTGCTCACCGGCACGATCCCGCACGTGTTCGAACCCGCCCGTCAGGACGGGGCGTTTGGGAAGGATCCCGTCGCCTGAGGAGCGGCCCGTCAGGCGGCGGCGCAGCCAGGGGGTGAGGTATGTCGCCGCCCAGCGGAGATCGGCGAGCAACGCCGTTCTGCTCCGGGGCAGGTCGGCAGGGGGAGGGGTGGCGGCGCGGCCGAGAGTGGCCAGGACATGGTCGGCGACCCGGCGGTGGCCCAGCGGGTTGAGGTGCAGGCGATCCTCGCTCCACAGCTCGTGACCGTCGAACGCCCGGTCGCCGAACAGGTCGACCAGGTAGGTCCCGCGCCGCTCGGCCACCTCCGTGACCAGGTCGTTCATCGCGATGATGCGGGGCCGCAGCACCCGGGGCAGTGGGAGTCGCACGCTCATGTCGGGAAACCGGAAGAGCACCACGTCCGCGCCCGACGCGCGCAGACGGCCGACCACCCGGTCGAAGCGGTCGTGCATCGCGGCCACGTCGAAGCCGCGCCGCAGCGCGTCGTTGCCGCCCGCGGCGACGCTGATGAGCGATGGGCTCATCGCGACCGCCGCCTCTACCTGCTCTGCGGCGACATCGTCGAACCTGCGCCCCCGGACGGCCAGGTTCGCGTAGCCGAAACCCGGCGAGCTGAGATCCGCCGCCACGAGATCCGCCCACCCGCGGAACGTGCCGTCGGGAAGCGGGTCGCCGACCCCTTCGGTGAAACTGTCGCCGAGCGCGACGAAGCTCGTCACGGGGTCCACTGCGGGTCACGTCCAAGGTGGGCGGCCAGCCGCTGATAGACCGATGCGCTGTCAGGGACCTCGACCAGGTGGCCGAACGCCTGCCCCGGTCCACGGCTCAGCGGCATTCGGAGCACCATCTCCAGCGCGGCCTCCGCCAGATCCGGGGCCAGGTCGCCGGGCAGGCCGAGAGCGCGGGCTGCGTCCCAGCCGTGCACGACGCCATCGATGAAGTGCATGGAGACGGCGAACGCGCCGGGGAAGACACCGAACTCGCGCACCTCCACCTGCCGTTCGAGCATGCCCTCAGCGGCGAAAGCCTCTGTCACCAGTTCGACGGACCGCTGGAAGTCCTCGTGGGGATCCGCACCGAGCACGCCGCTGTCCCACACCGAACGGTCGGGGGGAGTGCCGCTCGCGGCGGCGGCGAAGCCGAGATTTTCGCAGACCTGGTGGCGGATCAGCCCGTGCAGGGTCCAGTCGGCGCACGGTGTGGGCCGCCTGAGATCCTCAGGAGTGACAGCGGCGACGACCTTCCCCAACGCGTCGCTCGCCCGCCGGTCGAGTTCGAGAATGTCCATGCGGCTCACCCTAGGAGCGGGAGCGGCCCTACCTCAGTGCCAAAAACGGCCAAACTGATTGGGCCACTCTAGACTTGCCCTCGTGCACGTGAGCTTGGAAGGGCGCACCGACCTGGCCGGCCAGATCTACCAGCAGATCCGCACCGCCGTGCTCGACGGGCGGCTACGGCACGGTGAGCCGTTGCCCGCCACCCGCGAACTGGCCCGGGAGCTCGTGGTCTCGCGGAACACCGTGAGCGCCGCCTACGACCGGTTGGCCGCCGAGGGCTTCGTCGAAGGCCGGATCGGCGCCGGCACTTTCGTCTGCGCCGACGCCCTGCCGCCTCCGAGTCCCCGGATGGGCCACGGCCGGCTTCGGCCGCGCGCCGTCTGGCAGGGGATCTCCACGCCGCGCGGCCTGGATTGGCGGCCCCGCTACGACTTCCGTCCCGGCCTGCCCGACGTTCGGATGTTCCCCTACGAGGCGTGGCGCCGGCTGGTCTCCCGGGAACTGCGGAGCTCGGCCGTGGGCAGTGGCATGTACGGCGACCCGCTCGGCCACGCCGGGCTGCGCGCGGCCATCGCCAGGCACGTGGGCGTCTCCCGCGCCGTGCTCGCCGATCCCGGCGCCATCGTCGTCACCTCGGGCGCGCAGCAGGCGCTCGACCTGATCGGCCGGGTGCTGCTCGAACCCGGTGACCGGGTGGTTGTCGAGGATCCCGGCTACCCGCCGCCGAGGCGGCTGTTCGAGTCGATGGGCCTGCGGGTCACGCCGGTCCCCGTCGATGGCGAGGGCCTGGTGGTGGACGCGCTGCCCGCCGACACCCGCGCGGTCTACGTCACGCCCTCTCACCAGTTCCCGTTGGGTATGCCGATGTCGCTGGCTCGCCGGATGGCGCTGCTCGCCTGGGCAGAGGGTCGCGGGGCCGCCGTGATCGAGGACGACTACGACAGCGAGTTCAAGTACGGCGGGCGGCCCATCGAGCCGCTGCAGAATCTGGACAGGTCCGGCCGGGTGCTCTACGTCGGCTCGTTCTCCAAGGTCATGCTGCCGACGCTGCGGCTCGGCTTCCTCGTCGCGCCGCCCGCGCTGCTGCCGGCCCTCAGCGCGGCCAAGTACGTCACCGACTGGCACACCTCGCTCCCCGGCCAGGCGGCACTGGCCGGCTTCATCGACGAGGGACTGCTGGCCCGGCACGTCCGCAGGATGCGAACCGAGTACGAGGCCCGTCATCGGCGTGTCGTCCAGCGCCTGGCCGGTCCGCTCGACCTGGTGGCATCCGCCGCCGGGCTGCACACCAGCGGCTTCCTGCCGACCGGCCACCACGGCATCGCCCACCGCGCCCGCGCCGCCGGGATCGGCCTGATGCCCCTGTCCGACTTCGCGGTACGCCCGACCCGTCCGGGCCTGGTCATCGGCTACGGCGCCATCCCGCTGGACCAGATCGACGACGGGCTCACCCGGCTCCTCTCGATCATGGACACCGAGGAGTCACGAGTTCGCGCCGGTACCCGCAGGTAGGCATACGGTCGGCGTCGAACGGCCGCGCCGGGGTCATCGGTCGGCTGGGCGCCGTTGAAGAGGACCGTGGGGACCTGGATGCCGTCGGAACCACTCGGCCGGCGTCAGCCGGTCGCCGAGGGCGGGCCTAGAAGG
Organism: Streptosporangium sp. NPDC006013; assembly: GCF_040614275.1. Classification (NCBI taxonomy): domain Bacteria; kingdom Bacillati; phylum Actinomycetota; class Actinomycetes; order Streptosporangiales; family Streptosporangiaceae; genus Streptosporangium; species Streptosporangium sp. NPDC006013. Next base: position 17,212 of record NZ_JBEXUE010000016.1, on the reverse strand, counting down.
GCGTCTCTCCGGCCGGGTCGGAGTGCCGCCGCTGGGCCATGGCGGCCGCGAGCTTCACCCGGGCACCCTGGAGCCACTCCTCGCAGACCGCGGCCAGCATCTCGCCGCGCTCCCAGAGCTCGATCGACTGTTCCAGGGTGAGCCCGCCCGCCTCAAGGCTGCGGACCACCTCGGTCAGCTCCTCGCGCGCCTGCTCGTACGACGGTCTCTTCTCATCGGCCACGCACCCCACCTTAGATCGTGACGCCCACCCGGTGACGCCGTGCCGTACCGGGAGTCGTGGCGCCTCCCCGCGACGGCGTGATCGGCAAGGCACCTCCCCGGTCGCTTCGCAGGGGAGTACGGCTGGAAGAATGCCCAGGTGAACGTTCGTGACGCGACCACCAGGGACATCCCCGAGCTGGTGCGCCTCCGTGAGATCCTGGCCGACCGGATGGCAAGGGACGGCAACCTTCCCATCGAGGAGGAGTGGCAGCAGGCCTACGCAGAGAGCCTCGAAGAGCGGCTGGGCAGCCTCGACACCGCCGTCTACGTGGTGGACTCCCCGGAAAAGGGGCTGGCGGCCTGCGGGATCGGCCTCATCTTCGACCGCTTTCCCGGCCCCAGCCTTCCCGACGGCCGCTACGGCTACATCCAGGGCATGACCACCGACCCGCGCCACCGGCGCAGGGGGCATGGCCGGGCCATCATGGGGGCCCTCCTGGACTGGTACCGCGACAGCGGGATCCGCAGGGTCGACCTGCACGCCACCTCGGACGCCGAGTCGCTCTACCGGCGGCTGGGGTTCGTCGACGACGGCTACCCCTCGCTCACCTGGCGGGATCACTCCTGACCCGCACCCGGTCGTCGGGGAAGCGCACGGTGAGCTCGTCGCCGGGGGAGACCTCGCTCGCGAGCCGTACGACATCGCCCGAGGGGCGCTGCACGATCGCGTAGCCGCGCTCCAGCGTGGCGGCCGGAGAGAGCGAGACCAGGCGGGCGCGCAGGTGCTCCAGCGAATCGGCGGCGCGGTCCAGGGAACCGGTGAGGGAACGTCGTGCCCGGTCCCTGAGCTGCTCGGCCTGCTCGGCCCTGCGCTCGATCTCACGCACCGGGTCCGCGAGGGAGGGGCGGGAGCGGGCCGCGGACAGCCAGGCCGTCTCGCGGTCCAGCCAGCCGCCCACCACCCTGCGGCCCCGGTCCCTGAGCTGACGGATCAGCGTCATCTGCTCGCCGACGTCCGGCACCACCTTCTTCGCCGCGTCCGTGGGCGTGGACGCGCGCACGTCGGCGACCAGGTCGAGCAGCGGGTTGTCCTGCTCGTGGCCGATCGCGCTGACCACGGGCGTGCGGCAGGCCGCGACCGCCCGGACGAGCGCCTCGTCGGAGAAGGGCAGCAGGTCCTCCATCGACCCGCCGCCCCGCGCGACCACGATGACGTCGACCTCGGTGTCGGCGTCGAACTTGCGCAGCGCCTCGATGACCTCACCGACCGCGTACGGCCCCTGCACGGCCACCGGCTCGACCTTGAACCGCACCGCCGGCCAGCGGCGCCGCGAGTTCTCCAGCACGTCGCGCTCGGCGGCCGAGTCCCGGCCGCAGATCAGGCCGACCGTGCCCGGCAGGAACGGCAGCCGCCGTTTCCTGTCGACGCCGAAGAGCCCCTCGGAGGCGAGCAACCGGCGCAACCGCTCCAGCCGCGCCAGCAGCTCGCCCACCCCGACCGGCCGCATCTCCAGCGCGGTGAACGCGAACGAGCCCTTGTTGACCCAGAAATCGGGCTTCAGGTGGGCCACGATCCTCGCGCCGTCGACCGGCCGGGGGACGGTCGCCTCGTAGACACCACGCGGGCAGGTGATCCGGGCCGACACGTTGGCCACCGGGTCACGCAACGTCAGGAACACCGTGCCGCCTCGGGCGGTCAGCTCGGTGATCTGTCCCTCGACCCAGACGGTGCCGAGCTTGCCGATCCAGCCGCCGACCATCTGCAACACCGTGCGAACCGGGAGGGGCTGCTCAGGGGTGGTGTTCGAGCTCATGGCCGGGAGCCTACGCGCCGGAGGCGACTATTCCGCGGCCGCCAGCTTGGCCAGGCGGTTCTCGTACATCCGTACGACGGCCTCGCGGTCTGCGGTGGCGCGCTCGTAGGCGAGCAGCTCCCGGATCTGCTCGGACGTCCTGCCGCGCATCCGCGCCCGCAGCGACGCGACGGTCAGCTCCGCGTAGCCGGGCAGCGGCTCGGCCGCCTCGGGTGCCGCGACCCTGGTCTCGGTCACCTCGACCGCCGCAGCGTCGGTGCTCTCGGGCTTCGCGGTCTCGACCCGCTCGACCTCGACCTGCACCGCCGCGGGCGTCTCGACGGGGGCACCGCTCTCCGCCACCGGGGTCGCCGGGGCGGCGGCCTTGGCGGTCTTGCGTGCCCTGGTCGTCCTGGCCTTCGGGGCGGCCTTGGGGGCGGCGGCCTCGGACTCCACGGACTCCACGGACTCCACGGACTCGGCGGCCTTGGCCTTGGCCCGGGTGGCCCTGGGCTTCTTCGCGGCGGGGGCCTCGGCGACCGGGGTTTCCACGACCTTCGTTTCGGTGGCGGGGGCCTCCGCGACCTCGGGCTCGACGGTGGCGGCGGGGGTTCCGGCGGCCTCCGGCTCGACGGTGGCCGGGGTTTCCACGGTCTTCGCCGCGGTGGCGGGGGCCTCCGTGACTTCCGGCTCGACGGCGACTTCCGGCTCGACGGCGGCCGGGGTCTTGGCGGCCTCTGCCTCGGTGGTGGCCTGGGCCTCCCTGGTGGAGGGCTCCGCGATGGGGGCCTCGGCGGGCTTGGGCTCGGCGGCCTTGGGCTCCGGGGCGGTGGCCGGCGCCTCGGTGGCGGCCGGGGTCTCGACGGCCTCGGTCTTGGCCTCGGTGGCGGAGGGCTCCGCCGCCTTGGGCTTGGCGGGGCTGAAGATGACCGGCTCGCGGGTGGTCCTGGCGCCGTTGCTCTCGGCGGCGGTCGCCTTGTCCGCGGCCTTCTCCGGGCGCGGCGCGAAGATGACGGGCGCGCGGCGGGCGGGCTTCTCCACCTGCTCCGCGGCCTTCTCAGCGGTCTCCGCCGACTGGCCGCCGACCGTCTCGGGGGACCCGTCGGGCTCTTCTCCCTGGCCGGAGGTACCCTTGATCTTGGACCGCACGCGGTCGCCGAGGAGCAGGGCCTGGCCCACCCCGCTCAGCGCGGTCTGCAGCATGTGCAGCGGCAGGTCTTTCGCCTTCTGTGTGACATTGCGGATCATGTCGGGGACTGACATATCGTCTCCCTGGGAGGTCTGTATCGAGAAAGGCTAGTGTGGCAAGACTGTGCCGCATGAGCTTGTGGGACGTATGGGCTGTCTCGCGGGCGTCTCCACGTAGCATAAGAGCATGACTTCCAAGACCTCCGCGACCCGACGCGTACTGGTGGCGAAGCCCCGCGGTTACTGCGCGGGGGTCGATCGCGCCGTGCAGGCCGTGGAGAAGGCGCTGGAGCAGTACGGTGCCCCGATCTACGTCCGTAAGCAGATCGTCCACAACACCCACGTGGTCAAGACGCTGGAGGCGCGCGGAGCGATCTTCGTCGAGGAGACCGAGCAGGTGCCCGAGGGGGCCATCGTGGTCTTCTCCGCCCACGGCGTCTCACCGGCGGTCCACCAGGAGGCCGCCCGGCGCAGCCTCAAGACGATCGACGCCACCTGCCCGCTGGTGACCAAGGTGCACAACGAGGCCAGGCGCTTCGCCTCCCAGGACTACGACATCCTCCTCATCGGCCACGAGGGTCACGAGGAGGTCGAGGGCACCGCGGGCGAGGCACCCGACCACATCCAGCTCGTCGACGGTCTGGAGTCGGTCGGCGCCGTGCGGGTCAAGGACCCCGAGCGGCTGGTCTGGCTGTCGCAGACCACGCTCTCCGTGGACGAGACGGTCGAGACGGTCTCCCGGCTCAAGGAGCGCTTCCCGAACCTGATCGACCCGCCGAGCGACGACATCTGCTACGCCACCCAGAACCGCCAGGTCGCCGTCAAGGAGATCGCCGCACAGGCGGAGCTGGTCATCGTGGTCGGCTCGGAGAACTCCTCCAACTCCAAGCGGCTGGTCGAGGTCGCCCTCGACCACGGGGCCGACGCCTCCTACCTCGTCGACGACGCCTCGCTCATCGAGGACGCCTGGCTCGACGGTGTCACCACGGTCGGCGTGACGAGCGGCGCCTCGGTGCCGGAGGAGCTCGTCACCGAAGTCCTGGCCCGCCTCGCCGGGCATGGCTTCGAGGACGTCGAAGAGGTCGAGTCCGTCCAGGAGAGCGTGCGCTTCGCGCTCCCGCACGAGCTGCGCAAGGACCTGCGCGCCACGGTCTGACCACACCGCTGTTCGCGGAGTTCCGCCGCCGCTACGGGCATGATGCCGCCCCCGGCCCGTTGCGGCCGGCCATGGCCGGTTGTGAGATCTCCTGCCCGGCGGTTACGAGCCCTCGCGCGGTGTGCCGTACACCTTGGGCTCGAAGTACCCCTCGGGCTCGGGGGCGAAGGCGGAGTCGCCGCTCCTCGGCGCGGGAACGGAGGCCTTGCCGACCCTGAGCTCGTCGCGCAGCTCACGGACGCAGCGGGTCAGACCGCGGCGCCAGGCGATGACCAGCACCAGGAGCGAGCCGCCGAACAGCCACGGGGCGCCCTGCGAGAGCGCGGTGTACATGCCCAGACCGAAGGCCTGGATGGGCGTGGACGCGAACAGGGAACGGACCGCCTCGATGAGCACGGTGGTCACGAAGAAGACCAGAGGCGGAGAGACCGCCAGCGACAGCAGGTCCCTGCGGTTCACCAGCACCGTCGCGGCCACGCAGCCGGCCACGAACGCCGCCCCGGTCAGCGCCGCCACCCCGAACAGCGCCTGCAGCACGCTGCCCACCAGCGTGGACGCCAGCACGAGGGCCAGCGCGCCCCGGACGGTCAGCCGGATGCCGCCGGCGGCCCGGCCAAGTTCACTCATATGATCACCCCGCCGGCCGGCTGTACGCCGCCTCGCTCGTCCACCACTCGCCCCCCATGACCTCGGCCCCCACGTCGTCAACTCCGTCGCCTCCAGTGTCCGGCCGTCGGCGCCTTGGGAGAACAGTTTCAGGGCAGGTCGTTGGCCAACCTACCGTTCAGGCGGGATACGAGAGGCGAGCTTGGCTCCTCTTCCGCGAGCAGTTCCGGCGAGGTCAGCGCGCGTGGCAGGTCCTCGATCGCCTGCGGCCTGTCCAGATCGGTCTCGACCAGTCCCAGATCGTTTAGTTTGCGTGCGCTCACCAGCACCCGGGTCTCCAGCGAGCCGACAGTCCTGTTGTACGACTCCACGGCCCGGTTCAGCGAGCGGCCCAGAGCGTCGACGTTACGCCCCATGCTGCTCAGCCGCTCGTACAGCTCCTTGCCGACCTCGAAGATCGCCCGCGCGTTCTCGCTGAGCGCGGCCTGCTGCCAGGCGTACTGCGCGGTGCGGAGCATGGTGATCAGCGTGGTGGGGGTGGCGATGTGGACCCGCCGCCGCATGGCGTACTCCAGCAGGGCGGGGTCGCGCTCCAGCGCCGGGGCGAGGAACGCCTCGCCGGGGATGAACAGCACCATGAACTCCGGTGCCGGGCTGAACGCCTGCCAGTAGGTCTTGGAAGCCAGCCGGTCCACGTGCTCGCGCACGTGACGGGAGTGGGAGTCGAGCCGGGCCGACTGGTGGTCGGGGTCGGCCGACTCGGCGGCCTCCAGGTAGGCGGCGAGGGAGACCTTGGAGTCGACCACGATGTTCTTGCCGCCGGCCAGCCGTACCACCATGTCGGGCCGTAGCACGCCGTCCGGCGTGGTGATGCTCACCTGCTCGTCGAAGTCGCAGAACCGCTGCATCCCGGCGATCTCGGCGACCCTGCGGAGCTGGAGCTCTCCCCACCGGCCCCGGGCCTCGGGGCGCTGCAGGGCCCGTACCAGGGAGCTCGTCTGGGCGCGGAGCTGCTCGTTGCTCTCGCGGACGACGTCGATGTGCTTGGCCAGCTCCGCGTGGGCGGCCCGCTGGCCCGTCTGCGTGTCGCGCAGCTGCGTCTCGACGCGGGCCAGGGTGTCCTTCAACGGCTCGATCAGGTGCTCGACCGCCTGCTTGCGCTGCTCCAGCTCACCGGCCGCCTCGGCCCGGTTGGCGGCCAGCCTCGTCTCGGCCAGCTCCAGGAACCGCAGGTTGTTGACGTCGAGCGCCCGGCTCGACAGGGCCTGGAACCGCTCGGAGAGCTGCTCCTCGATGTAGACGACCTTCTCCTCGGCGATCTTCGCGCGGGCCTCGGCGTCGGCCAGACGCGCGATGACGTCGGCGGCTCCCGAGGAGGCGCGCGCCCGGCCCAGCAGGAAGCCGATCGCGAGCCCCGCGGCGAGACCCACCGCGAGCTGGAAGGAGAGCGCCATGACGTCCACCCCGGCATGATTCCAGGCCCGGTCACTCCTGGCGCGCCGACACGCCTTCCGAAGGCGCCCGGGGCCGGACGGGGAGCTGCGGAATCGTGTCCGAACCTGGCCGAACCGGGGAGAGTCACCTGGACGGCTCCGATCGGTGCCGAACCACCGGCGGCGGGCGCCTGAACGGGATGTCCATCACCCTGTGACCTGCCCGTGGCAGGTAGCAGTGGGTCATTCCGCGTAAACTCGGCTCACGTGAGCCTGAGCATCGGCATCGTCGGATTGCCCAACGTCGGCAAGTCAACGCTTTTCAACGCGCTGACGAAGACCGCCAACGCCCTGGCGGCGAACTACCCGTTCGCCACCATCGAGCCCAACGTGGGCATCGTCGGCGTTCCCGACCCACGTCTTGAGAAGCTGGCCGAGATCTTCGGGTCCGCGAAGATCCTGCCGGCGAAGGTGGAGTTCGTGGACATCGCCGGGCTGGTCCGCGGCGCCTCGGAGGGACAGGGGCGGGGTAACCAGTTCCTCGCCAACATCCGCGACACCGATGCGATCTGCCAGGTCATCCGGGTCTTCAACGACCCCGACGTGACCCACGTGGACGGCGACGTCGCCCCCGGGCGCGACATCGAGACGATCAACACCGAGCTGATCCTCGCCGACCTGCAGACCCTGGAGAAGGCGATTCCCCGCCTCCAGAAGGAGTCTCGGACCAACAAGGACCGCAAGTCCGCGCTGGACGCGGCGGAGGCGGCCTTCAAGCTCCTCGACGGCGGCACCACCCTGTACGCCGGAGCCTCCGGTGCCGGGATCGACCCGAAGGAACTGCGCGAGCTGCACCTGCTGACCGCCAAGCCCTTCCTGTACGTCTTCAACCTCGACGCGGACGAGCTGGTGGACGAGGAGCTCAGGGCCCGGCTCTCGGCGCTCGTCGCACCGGCCGAGGCCGTCTTCCTCGACGCGAAGATCGAGTCCGAGCTCGTCGAGCTCGACGACTCCGAGGCGCTGGAGCTCCTGCAGTCCGTCGGCCAGGAGGAGTCGGGCCTGGCCCAGCTGGCCAGGGTGGGCTTCGAGACCCTGGGCCTGCAGACCTACCTGACCGCCGGCCCCAAGGAGACCAGGGCCTGGACGATCTCCAAGGGCGCCACCGCCCCCGAGGCGGCCGGGGTCATCCACACCGACTTCCAGCGCGGCTTCATCAAGGCCGAGATCGTCTCCTTCGGCGAGCTGGTGGAGACCGGCTCCATCGCCGCCGCCCGCCAGGCCGGCAAGGCCCGCATCGAGGGCAAGGACTACGTCATGCGCGACGGCGACGTGGTGGAGTTCCGCTTCAACGTCTGACCGATCCGCGTTCCCCGGGCCAAGGAGACCTCCTGTCTCCTTGGCCCGTGGTGTTTTCACCCCGCCTCTGTCGTCACCTCGCCGGCGCGGGTGCTTTTCAGGTGGCGCTCTTCGGCGGGCAGGCGATCCGTACGTCGGCCACCGCTCTTCTTCTCGGGCCGCCCAGCCGATCATCTAAGAGCTCTACTCCAAAAAGAGAGCACTGCTCTTGACATCGCTGCTCATATAAAAGAGCATTGCTCTCGAATTGGGGCACCGTTCTGATCGGGCCGAGTGCCTCTTCCACCTGTGATTCGGAGAGCCTCGTGAACACCGGCAGTTTCGCCCCTCTCACCGGCCGGGCACGGCCGAGCGCCCTGTCCTTCGCGATGGCGGGCGCCCTCTTCCTGCTGTATCCGGTGGTTCGGCCGTACAGCGACGAGACGACGCTGCGCGGTGCGGAGGCGATGGCGTCCGGCGCCTGGATCGCGGCGCACCTGTTCGCGGTGGGCGGTTTCATCCTCCTCACCCTGGGCCTGCTGGGCCTGCGCACCGTGCTGAGGGACCGGCTCGCCTCGGGCGCGGTCGTGGTGACCTGGACAGGGGTGGGGCTCACCCTGCCGTACTACGGAGCCGAGGTCTTCGGGCTGAACGCCATCGCGCAGCGAGCCCTGCAGGAGCAGGATCCCGGGCTACTGGAACTGGCCGAGGTGATCCGTCTCGGGGCGGCCTCGGGTGCCATGTTCGTCGCCGGGCTCCTGCTGCTGGCAGCCGGTTCGATCCTGGCCGCCGTCGCCGTCCGGCGGTCCGGCACCCTGCCCCGGTGGAGCGGGGTCCCGCTCGCTCTTGGTTTCGCCCTCTTCCTCCCGCAGTTCTTCGGCACCCCGGCGCTCAGGATCGCGCACGGCGCGCTGATCGCGGCGGGGGCTCTCTGGCTGGCGGTGTCCCTGTGGCGTACGGCCTCGGTGACCACCTCGGAAGAGCACGAGATCGCGCAGGCCGGGTCCCTTCGCTGATCGAAGCCGGCCCGCGGAACCGATGGCGCGCGTACGGGCCGGCCTCATCGGATCAGGTGTCGCTGTCTCTGTCGGGTAGGCAGGGCGTCGAAGGCGGACGAGGGGCCGCGAGGGTGGGCTATTCCGGTGGGTGTGACACTGGGTGACGCATTTCGTGTTAAATGCGCAGGTCGCGACAGTCCGGGGACCGTCTAGTTAGCAATGCGTGGCGTTTGAGTAATCGACCCATGCGTTGGCCAGGGGTAATGCGCTTTTCATTGGGCATCGGCGGCATCGCCGGTCTCGCCGGGGTTCCAGACCGGGTTTGCTCAGTCATCACGATGCCTGCAGCATAGGCGTGGCTTTCCTGGAAGAATCGGCGGGGCGGCTAGAGTAAGTGCGTCACCATGGCCAACGGGATCGGCGGCGATACGACACCGTGCGGCCGAGGATTGACGCGAGCGGAGGCGTGATGGCTCGAAGGTCGACGGTCCAGCGTGATCCCCGGATCGCTGGCGACCCTGAGCTGTCGGCATACCCGGACTTCCCCGACGACCCCGATCTCGGACGCGCCCCGGCGCGCGGGCGGGGCACGTCGCGTGGCCGCTGGTCCGGTGGAGGCGGTCGCTGGCTGGTGTGGACCGGCCGCGCCGTGCTCTGGGCGCTGATAGTCGTCATCGTGGTGAACGGGGTCCGCGCGCCCTTCGAGCGCTTCACCCAGCAGAACGCCCCCTCGGGCGCGGCACCCGCCTCCGACAACGGGTTCCCCGCCGACCAGGGGTCCGCCTTCGCGACCCAGTTCGCCGAGGTCTACCTGAACTTCGACGGGGCCCGTCTTGAGGAGAGAAGGTCGCGGCTCGCCCCCTACCTGCCCGAAGGCACGGAGCCGCAGTTCGGCTGGGACGGTTTCGGCCGGATGAGCGCCGGCGCGGTGGAACCGTACGGGATCGAGGTCGTGGACGCGGACAACGCGGTCGTCACCGTCCTCTACCAGTCGGACAACCGCCGCCAGCTCCTGTCGGTGCCCGTCTACCACGACCGGTCCACGAAGAGGTTCGTCGTCGCCGGGCGTCCGGGCATCCTGCCGGCGCCGAAGGCGGCCAACCTGCCGCCCAAGGCCGCACCCGAGCGTGATCGCGCCGCGGAGCAGGAACTGCGCACCCCGCTGGAAGACTTCTTCAAGGCCTACGCGGCGAGCGACACCGCCTCGCTGCAGCGTTACGCCGACGCCGGGATCACCCTGGAGGGATTCGGCGGCGCGTTCACCTTCCTGCAGCTCAAAGAGCTCGCCGTGCCCCTTGGAGGGGGAGCCGCCCGCGAGGTGACCGCGACGGTCCTGTGGGGGGTGCCGTCAAAGGCGCGGCAGTCCACCGACCCGGAACCCGCGGATCCCGGCCAGATGGAAGGCAAGCTCGAGCAGGCCTATCTGCTCACCGTGGTCAAGCAAGGCGACAAGTGGTTCGTCAAGGACATTCGCGGTGCGTATCGATCTGTGGCGAGGTAACGCATGATCGAATGGTGCCGGTCCACGGTGAGCAGACCCCCCCTGATCGATGAGCCGCCGGTTCGGGTTCGCGCGCGAGTGCGTCGCGGACCCGTCGCCGCCCGGGGGCCGCGATCGTGAGTACGGAGGACAAGAAGTGATTCTCAAGACCATGCTGCTGAGCGCCATGGAGTTCGCTCAGCCCACAGCCCCTCCGGCAGGCGTCAACACAGAAGGCCTCGCTGACTTCCTCCGCAGTTTCTTCGCACCGCTCTTCCTCGTCATCGTCTCGGTGGTGGCCCTCTTCTTCCTCTTCACCCGTGAGATCACCAGATTCGTTCAGTTCATCATCCTGGCGATCGCCATCGGAGTGATCTTCTACGTGCCGAACATCATCGAGGTGACTGCCAAGGCGATCGCGGGCGCACTGGGCATCTCGGGGGGTTGAGACCGCCTCCAAACGGTCAAACAAGGAGAGGCGGAGAGGAGGATCACGTGGACTTGCCCACGTACACCAATATCTGGAGGATTGAGAAGCGGCTCTACAAGCTGTACGACCTACGGCTGCCGACGCCGCTCCCGATCGTCTGGATCGGTGGGTTCGTGGGAGTGCTGGCCCCGTGGTCGCTCCTGCTCTACCTGCTCGGCCTGCCCTTCGCGGCCCCCTGGCACGTGCTCTACCTGGTGCCACCCGGTGTCGTCACCTGGCTCTCCACCCGGCCGGTGATCGAGAGCAAGCGGCTCACCGAGCTGCTCCAGTCGCAGATGCGTTACATGGGCGAGCCGCGCACCTGGTGCCGGATGGCTCCCATCTCCGAGCCCGCCGAGGTCGCGCTGAACGGCCGGGTCTGGCGGGCCGCGCCGCAGCCCGCCTCGGTCCGGGTCAAGGCGTCGCGCAAGGCCCGCCACGCCCAGTCCAAGCGCGCCGCCGCACGCTCGCGCGAGGTGCGTCCAGCCGTGGCCGCCGCGGCGGCCGCCGCCGCCACCGCCCCGGTCGCCCGCGAGCGCGTCGCCTGGGGCGAGGCCCGCGCACTCCGTCAGGGCACCGCCCCGGCCCTCGCCCAGACCGAGGCCGTCCGGCCGACCCCGGTCGCCGTCCCCGTCCTGTCCGCGGTGCCCCGCGCCTCGCTGCCCGTCGTGCCCCCGGAGCCGGCTCCCGCCGAGACCGTCGCCTCCCTGCCGGATACGCCGGTCCCGGGCCCGTCCTCGCGGCCGACCGCCGACGGCTCCGCCGGTCGGCCCAAGACCCGGCAGGACCGTCCTCCCGTGCGGGAGGACGCCGAGGACACTCCGGCGACGCCCGACACGCCGGACACACCCGAGGCTCCGGCCGCTCCGATCAGCACCGAGGCGCTGCGGCGGCTGCGCAGGCTCGCCGCCTCCGCCGAGGCACAGCGCGCCGCCGCCCCGCCCGAGCAGCCCGCCTCTCCCGAGCCCGAGGCGTCTCCGGAGATCTCCGTGCCCGCCTCGCGCTCTCCCGTCCGGGAGCGTCCCGAGGCCCCGGCCGTGCCGCCGCCCTCGCCCTCGGCTCCGGAGCCGGCCCGGGGGGAGACCCCCGCCAAGGGCCGTACGGTGCCCGCCGAGAGGCCGGCCGTCGTGCCCGACCCCGTGGAGAAGCCCTCCACCCCGACCGTTCCGTCCTTCGTGCCCAGGTTCGTCGGACCGGCGCCGGCAGGACGCCGTGACGCTGAGGCGGCCGAACTCTCGCCGGACGACAGGAGCGCCCGGCGCGAGCACCGCAGGGGGCGGCCCACGCCGATCGGCCGGGCGGCCGACACCGCGAAGGCATGGCCGCCCGAGCGGCCCGCCGGGACGCAGGCGGGTCCCGGCATCCCGGGGGACACCGGCGTCCAGACAGGTGCCGGCATGTCGATCCGCGCGGTCCCCTCGGGAGCGGCGAAGGCCGATCCGGTGGCCCCCGTGGTGCCGGTGCCCACCTCCTCGGCCGGCGAGGCGGGGGCCAGGGTCCGCCGGGTGGAGTCGGTGGTCGGCCGGGACTCCTCGGGCGGCTGGCGGCGGCTGGCCCAGGTGGTGATCGGGCCCGGGGGCGGCCGTACGGACGGCTCGGAGATCGACGAGGCGCGGGCCAGGGCGGTGTTCAGCGGCAGCCGCCGGGTGGTGGTGCTGGGATGCACCGGCGGTGCCGGGCAGACCACGACCGCGCTCATGCTCGGCCACACCCTCGCCCGCTACCGGGAGGACCGGATTCTCGCGGTCGACGCCAGCACCGGCTCGCACGCCCTGTCCAGCCGGATCCAGGGCGAGTCGCCCGAGACCCTGAGCTCCCTGCTCGCCGGCCTCGACAACGTCCAGGGATACCTGGGCATGCGCGCCTACACCAGCCGTTGTGCCTCGGGGCTGGAGGTTCTCGCCGGGGACACCGACGCCGGTGCCGAGCAGCGCCTGTCCGACCGCACGCTCTTCTCCGACCGGCGGCTCGGCCAGACGATGGACACGCTCGACCGGTACTACAAGATGATCGTCATGGACCCGGCGGCGGCCTTGGCCGCGCGGGTGCTCCCCTACGCGGACCAACTCGTCCTCGTCGTCCCGGCCAGTGAGGACGGGCCCGACGCGGTGGCCATGACCTACGAGTGGCTCGACGGGCACGGCTGCGCCGACCTCCGTCGCCGGGCGGTCATGGTCGTCAACGGGGTGAGCCGCCGCAGCATGGAGGACGTGGAGCAGGCGGAGGCGGTCGCGCGGGGCAGGTGCCGGGCGATCGTCAGGGTCCCCTGGGAGGACGCGCTGGCTCCCGGCAGGGCCGATCGGGTGGAACCGTCCCACCTGAGGGCGCCGGGCCGCCGGGCGTACCTGGCCCTGGCGGGTGTCGTGGTGGCGGGCTTCGGAACGGTGCAGGCGGGTCGACCCAGCGAGGAGGAACTAGCTCAGTGATCCCCCGGGCGCGAGAAGACGTGGTGAACGGGCGTGGCGAGGTGCGGGTGCGCGGGCGGGCCGGAGGCCGTGCAGGCAGGGCCGTACGACCGGTAGGTGAGGGCCTGTGAGTCGTGCGTCCCGAGCGCGCAGCCGCCTCGCCGTCCGGTATTTCGACGACCGGATCCTGCTGACCGACTCGTCGGTCTGGGCCTATTTCAGGCTTCCCACCGTGAGCTACGAGTTCATCACTCCCGAGGAGCGGGAGGCGCTGGCCACCAACATCACGATCGCGCTGGCCGCCATCCGGATGCCGGACGCCGAGGTGCACCTGCGGGTGGCGCACCGCACCTACCCGGCCGCCGAATGGGCGATGGCGCTGAACGCCACCTCCGACGAGGGCCCCGGCTGGCGTGACTACCTGGAGGACATGTACCGGCACGTCTGGGCCAAGGACTTCTGGACCAAGGAGGTCTACCTCGGCGTGCGGCTCGGCACGCGCGGCAGGCAACTGGGCGCCGGGGTCCTCTCCCAGCTCTTCGGCTTCTACCAGCGCAGCGAGAAGGCCCTGGGCATCGAGGACGACCACGTCCCCAAGGCGGAGATCGCCAAGTGGTCCGAGCAGGCTGAGCGGCTGGGCAGGGCGCTGTCGGCCAGCGCCCTGTACGCCAGGCACGCCAGCTCCGTCGAGCTCGCCTGGCTGTTCCAGCACGCCACGACCGGCTCTCTCGGCGACCCTCCGGCCTCGGCCAGCCCCAAACGGCGGTGGGGGCAGGGGGAGATCGAGTCCCTGGTCGAGGGGCAGATCCACAACGGCAGGGCGCTGCTCCGGATCGAGCAGCCGCACGGTGACTCATACGTGGCGCACATGTCCTTCGCCCGTTTCCCCGACCTGATGCCCTTCCCCGACGGCGAGCCCTGGATGCACTTCGCCGACCAGCTGCCCTTCCCGGTGGAGATCAGTTCGAGGATGCGGCTGATCCCGCCGGTCAAGGCGAGCAAGGACGTGGCGCGCCAGCTCGCCCACGCCCGTGACATGGACATCCACATCCGCGAGGCCGGGGCGGAGGCGCCGCTGGCCCTGGCCGAGCAGATCGACGCGGCCCGGATGCTGGAGCACGGCATCACCAAGGAGCGCCTGCCGTTCGTGTACGGCTGGCACCGGCTGATCGTGTCGGCCCCGACCGAGGAGATCTGCGTGCAGCGGGTCGAGGCGGTCGTGGAGCACTACCGCGACATGGGCATCGACATCGTCAACTCCACCGGCGACCAGTTCTCGCTGTTCTGCGAGACGCTGCCGGGCGAGCGGGTCAGGGTCAACGCCTACGCGCAGCGGCAGCCGCTGCGCACCATCGCCGGCGGCATGGCCACCGCCACCGTCGACCTGGGCGACCGGACGGACGAGGGCGGCTCGGGCTGGATGGGTCCGTACGTAGGGGAGACCCTGGGCCGGGCGCGCAGCATCGTGCACTTCGACCCGCTGGTGGCGGCGACGCGCAACCGGCCCACGGCCATCGCCATCACCGGCGAACCCGGCGGTGGCAAGACCACGCTGGCGCTGTTGATGATCTACCAGATGGCGCTGCGCGGGGTGACGGTCGCGGTCATCGACCCCAAGGGCGACGCCGACTCGCTGGTCCAGTTGCTGCGGAAACGGGGCAGGAAGGCGCGGATCATCCCGCTCGGCTCCGCGGCACCGGGCCTGCTCGACCCGTTCTCCTTCGGCGACGACCTCGCGGCCAAGAAGACGATGGCCACCGAGACCCTGCGCCTGCTGCTGCCGCGCATGTCGGAGGAGCGCGAGTCGGCGATGATCCAGGCGGTCGCCGCGGTCTCCAACGCCGAGGACCCGTCGCTGGGCAAGGTGGTCGACTTCCTGGAGCAGACGGACGACGCCGCCTCCAAGAACCTGGGCGCGGTGCTCCGCTCCATGTCCGACATGCATCTGGCCAGGCTCTGCTTCGACCCCTCGGGCGGCGACCAGATCGACACCGAGGGCTGGACCACCGTCTTCACCCTGGGCGGTCTGACGCTGCCCGACGCCTCCACCGGCCGCGACGACTACTCCTACGAGCAGCGGCTGTCGGTGGCGCTGCTCTACCTCGTCGCGCAGTTCGCGCGGGGTCTGATGAACGGCCTGGACCGGCGGACCCCCAAGGCGATCTTCCTGGACGAGGCATGGGCGATCACCTCCACTCCCGAGGGCGCCAAGCTGGTGCCCGAGGTCAGCAGGATGGGCCGCTCCCGCAACACGGCGCTGGTGCTGGTCTCGCAGAACGCCGGTGACCTGCTGAGCGAGCAGGTGACGAACTGCCTCTCCTCGGTGTTCGCGTTCCGCTCCACCGAACGGGTCGAGGTGGAGCACGTGATGGCGCTGCTCGGCGTCGAGGCGTCCGAGGAGCACAAGGCGGTGCTGCGCTCGCTCGGTAACGGTGAGTGCGTCTTCCGGGATCTGGACGGCCGAGCAGGCCGTATCGGGGTGGACCTGATCTCGGATGAGCTGCTGCGCTGGCTGGATACGAACCCTACCCACGACAAACCCGACGAGAAAGTGCATGATCTTCCTGGGGGCGACAGAGTCGATGGGCCGGGGGCTGCGGCGCTGGAGGTGCGGTCATGAAGGGCTCTCGCAAGAGGGGTTCCCGCAGGGGAAGGCTGGGCAGGCGGATCGCCATCGGGCTGGTGGCACTGGCCGCGTTCCTCGCGTTGCCAATGGTGTTCCCCGACGACGCGTCCACGGCCGTCGCAGCCGCTCCCTGCGACATGTCGCCCGACCTGTCCCCCGACATCGTCGCGGGAGGTGTGGACGGCCTGATCAAGCCGCCGGTCCCCGACTCCGCGCAGCCGGGTGCCCAGGCGGAGGTCCCCGCGGTTCAGGGCAACTACGCGACCTACGGCATGAGCGGCCAGTTCTGGCACACCCACCAGCTCGGCTGTGACGACATCGCGGCGGTGATGGGCAACGCGATGGCCAACACGGTCTTCCTGTGGGCCAAGGCGCTGGACCGGCTGACCATCACGACCTACCAGGCGGCCGCCACCGAGGGGCCGCTGGAGTCGATCAAGAACGTCGTCGACGACATCGTGGTCCGCCTGGCCGACGCCATGTACTGGCCGTACCTGCGGCCGCTGGTGATCCTCGGCGCCATCTGGCTGGCCTGGTACGGGCTGATCCGCAAGCGCGCCACCACCACCGCTGAGGGCGTCATCTGGATGGTCCTCGCGGTCACCGTGGCCGTCTGGTTCTTCAGCCGCCCCGGAGACCTCACGGGGCTGGGCAAGATCGTCACCGACAAGACCGGCGAGGTGGTCAACTCCGCCTTCTCCGGACTGCCCGGCGCGGGCGGCACCTCCTGCCTGCCGGCCAAGGGCGAGGCCAATCCACAGGTCCAGGGCGGCGGATACGGTCAGAGCGGCGTGCCAGGAGTCGAGCAGAACTCCGACGCGCTCTGGTCCACCCTGGTCTGCAAGCCGTGGCTGATGGGCCAGTTCGGCACGGCCGACGCCGACGCCCCCGTCATCAAGGCGTTCGGCGCCAAACTGCTGGAGATCCAGACGATCGACGCGACCGAGCTGAAGGCGCAGCAGGCGCCCGAAGCGGGCTTTCACCAGGCACGATACGAGACAGAGGTCGCCGACAAGCTGCAGAACACGCCGATCTTCCCCCTTTTCCAGGGCAAGGACTGGACGAACCGGCTGGGGGTCGCGATCGGCGCCTTCATGGCCGCGGTGGTCGCGGGGCTGCTGATCTTCCTGGTGGCGGTCTCGCTGCTGGTGCTCAAGGTCGGGTTCCTGCTGCTGCTGATCCTCGCGCCGGTCTTCCTGCTGATCGGCGTCCATCCGGGATCCGGGCGGATCATCGCCATGCGCTGGGTGGAGATGCTGATCGGCACATTGCTCAGGCAGGCGGTGCTGGCCCTCGTCCTGGGCGTGCTCGTGTACGGCTACGCGCTGATCATCTCCACCGCGATGCCGTGGGGCATGCAGGTCATGTTCATGGCGATCCTGACGATCGCCGTGTTCTTCTACCGGCGGCCCTTCCAGCACCTGTTCGCCTCCATGGACGGGCACACGCTCACCACCAGGATGCTCGGCGACGCGGCCACCGCGCCGACCCTGCAGCGGGCCGCGTCCGCGCTGCCGCC
>NZ_JBEXUE010000015.1:0-50759 GCF_040614275.1 Streptosporangium sp. NPDC006013 | reverse complement strand
GCCACCACGCTCCCGGTGGGACTCACCCGCCGAGCCAGCCACACCGCCACACTGCCGCCGCCCGCCCCCACCTCCAGACACCGCCACCCCGGAGCGACCCCGGCCTGGGCGAGGCGGTCCGTGGTCATCGGGTCGTAGGCGCGGGCCAGGCAGCGGTGCTGGTCGAGGGCGTGCTCACCGTGATTGTCGAAGACGTAGCGCGACGCGCTCGTCCCGGCGGCGGTGACGGTTGGGTGCATGGGTCACTCCTCGGTCGGTATGAGAGAGCCGGGGACGGCGGACTCGGCCGCGATGCGGGCGAGGGTGGCGGCGCAGACCTTGCCGGTCGGGCCGAGCGGCAGTTCGGGCAGCACCACGAACCGTTCGGGCAGTTTGCGCGGCTCCAGGCCACGCTCGTCGCGCAGGTAGGCGGTCAGTACGGCCGGGGACGGCGACGGGACGCCGTTCTTCGGGGCCACACACGCGCACAGGCGCTCACCCAGGTCCGGGTCGGGGATCGGCACACAGCACACGTCCGCGACATCGGGGTGGGTGCCGAGCTCGCGCTCCACTTCGAGCGGAGAGATGTTGAGCCCGCCCCTGACCACCACGCGCCGGATCCGGCCGACGACCCACAGCGTGTCGTCGGCTTCCAACCGGCCCAGGTCGCCGGTGCGTACCCACCCGCCCGCGGCCCGGTAACGGTCGTCCAGTTCGGGTGCCGCCACGTGGCACAGCGGGCTCATCGGTCCCAGCGCCCAGATCTCCCCGATCTCCCCGGCGGGCACCGGTCGCCCTTCGCGGTCCCGAACGGTCACCTCGGTCACGTCGGGGTCGGGGCGACCGGCCAGCCCGGGACGCCACCGGCCGGGGTCGCCTCCGGTATGGCAGTTGACACCGTCGGTGGACCCGTAGACGTTGACGACGGGCCGGTCGAACCGCCGTACGCAGGCGTCCCACGCCTCCTGATGCAGCGGCGCCCCGCTGGCGATCACGGCCCGCAGGGACGACAGGTCCGCGTCGGCGTGACCGTCGAGATCGGCCATGCGGCGCAGCATCGTGGGTACGCCGAGCAGGTGGCTGGGGCGGTGCCGCTCGATCGCGCGCAGCGCGGCGGCGGGGTCGTAGCGGGACAGCAGCACGAGGGTGCCGCCGTGCCTGGCCAGGGTCACCGAGGTCCCGCAGGACCCGAACGAGGACGCCAGGGAGACCAGCAGCAGATTGCGCATCGGCTCCGGGCCGAACCGCAGCGCCGCCAGGTAGTTGCCCCGCCCGCCCGCCATCGCGTTGTGCGAGTAGGCGACCATCTTGGGCTCGGCCTCCGAGCCCGAGGAGACCAGGATGCGTGCGGGCGCCTCCGGGTCGGGGCGGGTGGGACGCCAGCGCCGGACCTCGTTCGCTGCGGGACGGTCCAGGCCGCGCGCCCCTGTCACGGGCCGGCCGAACGTCCACAGTTCGCGAAGGTGCGGCATCTCGCACCGCCGGTCGCGGGTCGCCTCGACCGTGGCCGGGACGGTGATGAGGGCTCCGGCCCGGGACCTGGCGAGCAGGGCGACGACGTCGCGAAGCCCCCGGGCGTCGGGAATGGGCAATGCCACGGCGCCGATCGCCGCGACCGCGAGCTCGGCCACCACCGCGTCGCGTCCGTTGGGCAGCAGGACGCCGATGATGTCAGCCGAGCCCCAGCCCGCCCCGGACAGGGCGGCGGCGGCGCGGCGGACCCGGATATCCAGCGCGGCGTAATCGAGGGTGCCCGCCTCGTCGATGACCGCGGGGCGGCCGGGCGCCGTCCGGACATGCTCACCGAACAGGGTGTACAGATCCCGGCCGGGGCACAGTCCACCCGCGGTCCACTCCGCGCGCAGCCGTCCGGGAACACGATCGGTCAGGACGATGCCGTTGGCGGAGGTCCAGGGCGGCGCATTGACGGGTCTCATCGGGCGTTCTCCAACTAAAGGGGCGCGGTTGCCGGGACGAACGTCCACGGCGCGCGGCTGTAGACGGCCTCGCCGCCGATGTCGAGCGCGGCCGAGAACGCGGGGTCGGCGGCCATCTCGGCCAGCTCGGTCACCACGGTGACGGCGCCGGTCCTGCCCGGCCACCGGGCGGGTGAGCAGGCGGGCACGGCGCCGATCTCGGTGCCGGTGCGCGTGGCATCCCCCCTACCGTGCGGGACGGTGGTGTCGCGGATGAGGCGGGCCGCGTCGACCAGGGCCGTCTCGGCGCGCACCCCCGCGCCGGTGCGGGCGCGGGCCAGCAGCGCGGCGACGATCCCCTCCGCGCTGATGAGCCCGCCCAGCACATCGGTGAGGGTCAGCAGGGACGGCGCGGGCGGCTCGCCGGGGCCACCGACCAGGGCCGCCACTCCGCAGTACGCCTGCACCAGGTAGTCGGTGCCCAACGGCTGGGGGTCGGGCAGGAGGTCCGCCCACCCCCCCGCGTGCGCGTGAACCAGGCAGGGCCGCACGACGGCGAGGGCCTCATGGTCCAGGCCGAGCCGGGCCGCACGGCCCGGCGGCCAGTTGTGCAGGAACACGTCCGCGGCGGCGACGAGCCGCAGGGCGGCACGACGGCCAGGCGCGGACTTCAGATCGGCCTCGACCACCCGCTTTCCCCGGTTCAGCGCCTGGAACCTGGCCGAGCACTCTCCCGCCATGGGCGGAACTCCCCGCATGGGGTCACCTCCTGGCGGTTCGAGCCGGACGACCTCGGCGCCGAGCAGGCCGAGCAGGTGTCCCGCGAGCGGACCCTGCACCCTGCTGGTGGCCTCCACGACCCGCAGCCCGGCCAGCGGGGCGTGGTCATGCGGACCGAGTGGCGGAAGGGCGGACGCCGGGGCGGTGACGGCCCGCCCGCGCAGCCGCCACGGCGACGCCGGTGCGGGGGGAAGAAGACCGGGGGCGTCGGCGGCCCGCACCGGCAGCACGCTGACGCCGCTGCGCTCGGCCACGGCTCGCACGGCCCGGTAGTCCAGCGCGGCCGCCGCCGTCCCGAGCGCGGCGGGCAGTGGGCACGTCGCGGTGGCGAAGCGCTGCTGGAACGGTGGCCAGCCCGCCGCGACCGCGGCGGGGCCGGCACCCAGTTCCGTCCAGAAGCGCCTCCAGTCCTCGGCGTCGAGCGTCTCGATCTCGAAACGCACGCCGTCCGCCGAGCGGAAGGGCGGGGCACCGTACCCCGCCGGCCCGGCCGGGCCGGGTGAGCCGAGACCGAGCTCGGCGGTGGCCGCCGCGACGTACTGGGTGAGGGCCAGCAGCGCCGCCTGGGCGGCCGAGGTGGCCGCCGCCAGGGCCGGCCCACCGCGCAGCAGGGCCAGCACACCCGCGCTGACCGCCTGGACCGCGAGCACCCCGGCGCACACGGAGACGTAGTCCACGCACAGCGGTCGTGGCCCGCCGGCGGCCCGCCCGTGGACCTGCATGATCCCGCAGGCGGCCTGCACGTCGCGTTCGCCGGCCATGGGCACGGCCACGGGTCCTGACCAGCCGATCCGGCACTCGGGCAGCGCACCGCCCATCGCCGCGAACGGAAGGCGGGTGACGCCCAGCCACCCCGCGGGTGCCCCGTCCGGCGGCGACTCGTTCCCCGTCTCGACGGCGCAGCCCAGCGCGCGCAGCCGCCGTACGGCGACCCGCAGCGCGGGTGAGTCGCCGAGCGCGCGCACGGCCGTCCCCGCCAGCGGCCGGCCTGCCGCCACCCCGGACCGGATTACGTCCACCGGCCCGTCCCGTGGGTCTCCCGCATCTCGCCGAGCCGGTCGCGCAGAGCCATCCGGCGGACCTTGCCGGTGCCGGTGCGCGGTATCTCATCCCAGGTCAGCACCACGGGGTCGGCCAGCCGCGGCAGATCGGCGGTGGCGCGCCGCCACGATCCGAGATCGAGTGCACCGTTCTCGGTGACCACGACGGGCAGGGAGGGGCGCTCGGGAACGCTCAGGATGACGCACTCCAGCACCTCGGGGATACGGTCGTCGATGACGTCCTCCAACTCGACACAGCTTCCCTCGGGGATGGCGTCCACCTCCCGATCCACGAAACGCATGCCGCCGCTGCGGGTGAGGGCGCCGACGTCGCCGGTGTTCCACCACTCGCCCGCCCGCTTGTCCTGCCAGCGGCTCTGTTCGCCGACGTATCCGAGGCACAGTGCCTTGGTCCGGCAGTACACCAGGCCGGTGGTGCCTCGCGGCACCGGTCGCAGCGTCTCGGGATCCACGACGCGCAGCCGGGTGCGGGTGGGGATCGGATGACCGAGGTCGCGGGTGGTGGGATGCCGGTCGTGCGCGGTGGCCATGGCGCGCCGGGTGAGGAACCGGAAGGTCAGCGGACCGGTCTCGCTCTGCCCCCACCCCTGCAACCACACCGGGCGACGGTGCCGCGTGGTGTGCAGGAAGGCGCGCACGGTGGGCGGGTGCATGGCGTCGAAGGTGCTGATGTAGAGGCGGACGCGCTCGAACGGACCGCCCTGCTCCTCGGCGTGGCGCTGCCAGCGCACATAGGTCGCGGGCAGTGCTTCGAGGGTGGTGGGCCGATGCCGGTGCAGGAACGGGCCGGCCTCGGCCCAGTCGGGGGCGCAGACCGCCAGGAGTTTGGCGGGGGCCAGCCACAGCACGCTCGCGGCCTGGGCCAGCGCGCGGCCGTGCGCGAAGGAGATCGCACTGGCCACGGTGTCGCCGGGACGGCTGCCGAGCACCGGCCAGCGGTGCGCCTCGAACCCGGCCAGGCGACGCATGATCGTACGGGTGGAGTGGACGACGAGTTTGGGCACGCCGGTGGTGCCGGAGGTGTGCATGATGGCCAGCGGGTCGTCGGCGGGCGGGCGGTACGCGGGCGGTGCGGCATGGCCGCGTACATCGTCGATGGACAGGGTGCCCTCGGCCGCGCCGTCGACGAGCAGGGTCCTGGTGGCGAAACAGGTCAGGTCGGTGCCGGCCTCGCGGCTCGACGCCAGCAGCGCGGAATCGGTGATCAGGAGGGCCGGCTCCAGTCGCTTCAGCAGCGTCTCCAGCACGTCGGGGGCCAGGTTCGCGGAGAGCGACGCGGGCACCGCGCCGATGCGCGCCGCCGCGCAGTTCAGCAGCACGTAGTCCCAGTGGTTGCGCTTGGCGATGGCGACCCGGTCTCCGCGCCGCACCCCGGCGGCTGCGAGCCACCCGGCGACATCGCGGACGAGCCCGGCCAGGCCGGGAATGTTCAGCGCGGAACCCAGCGCGGGCGCGATGTCCAGCGGCCGGCTCAGGTGCACGGACGTGGCGTGGCCTCGGTCGGCCAGATCGTCGAACAGGGTGCCCAACTCGATGGGCTTGGTGAGGAGTGCCATCTGCTCGCCTTCCGGTTCGGGGATGGGGACGGGAAGCCGCGGCGCGGCCACGGCGGACGACCCCGGTCAGCCGGCGGGCGACAGGTGGGCGAGCACCCGCGCGGCGGCCCGCGCGGCGGAGGCGACCGCCCCCTCGCTGCACGGGCGTAGCGCCGTCCAGTCGCCCGCGTACTCCACCGCCGAGGCCGGACGGGCCTCGAACGCGGCGCGCAGTTCGAGGGCACGCGGTGTCGCCTCGGGCAGGCCGTACCGGAACCGATGCACATGGGCGGAGGTGACGCACGCGGCCATCCCGGGCACGAAGTGTTCGGCACGGGCGGTGAGACGGTCCTTCACCTCCTCGTCGGGGGCGTCGATCAGTTCGGCGGTACCCCGGGGTGAGGCGACGAGCGACACCAGGCCACGCCCTGCGGGCACCCGCCCGGGATGCTTGTGATGATCCACGGTGATCACGTTGACCAGGGGGTCCTCGGCGGCGGGGACAAGGGTGGCGAAGCCGCGCCGTACGCCCGTGGGGGCCATCGGCCGGTCCAGGACCAGGGTGAGACGGAGCATGGGCGCGTAGCCGCACGCATCCCGGTAGGCGCGTTCGACCGGCGGGGCGTCCGTGTGCAGGCGTGCCGCGACGGGGGCGGGCACGGCCAGTACCGCCGAGCGCGCGGTGACGGTGCCGCCGGGCGACTCCAGCCGGACCTCGCCGGAGTCCGCGACCACCCGGGTCACGGTGTGCCCGGTGACCACGTCGAGCCGCGCGGCCAGCGCGCGAGCGAGGGTGTCCATGCCGTCGCGGTAGGTGTGCCAGCCGTTCGTGCTGCCCGAAGCCACCAGATGCGCGGCGAACGGGGCCGCCGCGGCGCGCTCGGGATCCCATCCGAAGAATCCGGCGACCAGCGGTTGGATGAGGTAGTCGCGAAGGTCGGGGTGATAGCGCCTGACGAGGTCGGCGACGGTGGCGGAGCCCAGTGGGCCGCGCTCCGGGCGGTCAGGGTCGAGGTCGCCGAGCCGGGCCAGGCGCGTCTGGAGGCGGAGCAGGTCCACTCGCGCGCGTGGCGGCAGCCCCGCCCCGGTGAGCAGTCCCAGCAGGCGGCCGGCGTGTGGCCTGGATCGGCCGCCACGCCACACGGCGAGCGCGTCGCGCACCCGGGGCACGGCCTCGGGGTCGGCGTCGAGACCGAGGGCGGCGATGAGCCTCCAGGTGGCCGGGTAGCCCGCGGCCGAGGGGAGCATCTCGGCCCCGGTGTCGATCAGACAGCCGTGGGCGCGCAGGGTGCGCATCCGCCCGCCGACCGCGTCGGCGGCCTCGAAGACTCTTACCGAGCACCCCGCCTCGGCGAGCGCGTAGGCGGCGGCCAGCCCTGCGGGACCCGCGCCGACCACCGCGACGTCCAGTGCGGAGGTCATGTGGCGGTGCCGGCGAGCAGGGGAGCGGCCAGGTTCGCGATGACCAGCAGGATCACCGTGACACGGTGGGCGCGAATGGCGATCCGCCGGGCGCGCAGGATGTCACCTTGCACGGAGCCGATTACCAGGTGGGTCGCGCGCATGGCGAGAACCGGCACCAAGACGATCGGTAACCACCAGGGCGCGGCGCCGAGGAGGGGGCCGACGACGATGAGCAGGCCCGCGGCGGCGGTCATCACGGTGATGAACGCCGTGTTGACCCCGGCGGGCACCAGGGCCGCGACGGTGACGCGCCCGGCGCGACGGTCGCCGTCGATGTCGTGGGTGTTGGAGTAGAGCCCGAACAGCATCGGCCCGAATCCGAACAGCAGGGCCTGCACGAGAACCAGCTCGGTCACCTCGCCGGTGAGCAGGCCGTACGGCACCAGCACCCAGCCGACGCCCAGACCGATCAGGAAGATCTCCTGAAATCCTCGGTAGCTGATCTTCAGTCCCCAGGAGTACTGCACCGACGCCACGACGCACACCGCCGCCAGAACGACCGCCCACGGCGGGCGGTGTGGCGCGGCGGCCACCGCCAGCGCCCACAGCAGCACGCCGAGCGCGGTCGCCGCCCAGGCGAAACGGAGCGCCTGCGCCTCGGTGAGGGTGCCGGCGACCAGCGGTTTCCTGGCCAGGCGTCGCTTGGCGGCATCGGCGCCGTAGTTGGCCGCGTCGCTGCCGTCGCGGTAGCCGGTGATGTCGTCGAAGCCGACCATGGCGGCCACCACGGTGACCTCGGCGAGGCAGATCAGCACCAGCAGGCCGATGACGCCCGGCTCCCACCGGTCGGCGGGGGCGAGCAGCGTCCACACCAGTGGCAGGCCGATGTAGTAGTCGTAGACGTCGAGCTTGGCCAGGCGCGCGTAGGCCCCGAGAGTGCCGCGTGCGGTCGTGGCCGGAGCGGACTCCGCTTCCCTGCCGGTGAACTGATCGGTCATCGTGCTCCCCGGGTTTCGTGGGCGAAGGCGCAGACGGTGTCGGCGATGTGTTCCAGCTGGATGTCACTGAGGTGCGGATACAACGGCAGGGCGAGGTTGCGCCAGGCGGCCGAGGCCGCGTTGGGCCAATGTGTGTCGCGAGGCGCGTGCGGCGCGAACGCGGGCTGGGCGGGAAGGGTGCGCGGGTAGTAGACGTGCGAGTCGACGCCATGTGCGGCCAGGTGGGTTCTGAGCGCTTCGCGGTGGGTGGCCAGCACCGCGTAGACGTAGTGGCAGCGGCCGTCACCGCCGACGGGAGGTGCCGACACCCCGAGGGCGGCCAGGGAGGCGAACCGGGTGGAGTAGTAGTCGGCGATATCCGCCCGGCGTGCCAGCCGTCGGCCCAGACCGGCCAGCCGATGTGTCTGGAAGGCGGCCATCACCTCGTCGAAGCGGCTGTTGTGCCCGATGCGGTGGTGGACGAATCGGCGCGTGCCGTCCTGGCCGTGATTGCGCAGCATCCGCACGCGCGTGGCCAGGTCGGCGTCGTCGGTGACCACCACACCGCCCTCACCCGGCATCCCGAATGTCTTGACCTGTACGAACGAGTAAACGCCCGCGTCACCCCAGCGACCCGCGGGACGTCCCAGCAGCGTGCCGCCCTGCGCGACCGCCGAGTCCTCCAGCAGGCGTAGGTCGTACCGGTCGGCCAGCTCACGGAAGCGGGGCATGTCCGCCATCGTCGAGAACATGTGCGCCGGCATCAGCGCCTTGGTACGCGGGGTGATGAGTGCCTCGGCGGCGGCGGGGTCCATGGTCAGCCGTACCGGGTCGACGTCGGCGAAGACCGGCCGGGCACCGATGTTGACGACGGTCGCGGCCAGTGGCGCGCAGCCGAAGGCGGGCACCACCACCTCGTCGCCGGGGCCGACCCCCATGGCGTTCAGCACCAGGGTGAGGGCGGCCGTGCCGCTGGAGCAGGCGACGACGTCGCCGGCACCCAGCCGATCGCGCAGTTCCCGCTCGAACCGGGCCGTGTGCTCGCCCAGGATGAATCTTTGGGGGGCGGCGGTGCCGATGGTGCGCACCGTCTCCAGCAGTGCGTCGCGGTCCTCCTCGAACAGGTCGGGTGGGAAGAAGGGGATGGTCGTGGTGGTCGGGGCGGTCACCGTCGTCCTCCCGCGTAGAAGTTCTCGATCTCGTCGCACACCCGGTCCACCTGCCACTCGGCCAGGTCTGGATAGAGCGGTAGCGCGAGGGCTCTCGCGCAGGCCGCCTCGGCGCGTGGGAAGTCGCCGGGGGCGTGTCCCAGATGCGCGAAGCACGGCTGGAGATGCATCGGAACCGGGTAGTAGGTTTCGGACTCGATCCCCTTGGCGGCCAGATGCGCGACGAGGGCGTCGCGGTCCCCGGCCTCGATGAGATGGACGTAACAGACCCGGTTGCCGCCGGGGTGCGGCGGGACGGCGCCGGGAACCGCGTACACCCCCGGGACACCGCGCAGCCGGTCGTCGTAGCGCGCCGAGAGCTCGTCTCGGCGGACGATGTCGGCGTCGAGGCGAGCGAGTTTGGCGAGCAGGACGGCGGCCTGGATATCGTCCATCTTGCTGTTGAGGCCGGAGAGCACCGTGGGGTTGGCGATACCGGGAAAGTGGTCCAGGGTGTGTCCACCGCGACCGTGGTGGCGTAGCGCCCGCGCGGTCTCGGCGACGGCGTCGTCGTCGGTGAGCAGCGCCCCGGCGTCGCCGATGGCGCCGAGGGTCTTGGTCGGGAAGAACGACAGCACCCCGCCGACGCCGAGCAGCCCGGCGTGCGTGCCGTCCAGACGCATGCCGATGGCTTCGGCGCTGTCCTCCAGGACGGTCAGCCCGTGTCTTCGCGCCACCTCGTGCACGCCCCGCATGTCCGCGAGGCGGTCGAACAGGTGTACCGGCATCACCATCCGGCTGCGGGGGGTCACCACGGCGTCCACGGACCGCGGATCGATCCCGTACCCGTGCTCCTCGATGTCCGCGAAGACGGGCACGCCTCCGGCGAGCACCACCGAGCCGGCCGTGGCGATGAAGGTGTAGGCGGGGACGATGACCTCGTCTCCGGGGCGCAGCCCGGCCGCGCGCAGCAGCAACACCAGTGCGTCGGTGCCGGAGTTGACACCGACGACGTGTCTCGCGCCGGTCCACCGGGCGAGCGCCCCCTCGAACTCCGCGACCTTGGCGCCGTGCGAGAACTTGCCCCGGTCCAGGATGTCGACGCAGTGAGCGCGGATCTCGGGCCACAGCTCATCGAACGATGCGGCCTGGGTGAAGAAGGGGATGGGCGCGGACTCGGTTCGCGCCGGGGATGTCGCGGGAGGAGGGAGGGGTCTCTCCATGGCTCTCTTCCTGTGCGGCATGGTCGGGGAGATCAGGTCCAGAGAGCACAGCGGCATGGCGCGGGAGGCCATGTGTCGGTTTCGCGCGTCCGGTCGCACCAGCCGTGGGCTGTCCGGGGCGCCTCCGGGCAGCCGCACGGCGGGCGCGCGGCGGACGCTGGGTCAGCGGCCCAGCAGGGGGATGTCGTTCTTGCCGAGGTGGTAGTCGCGAACCGCGTCGATCAGCTCCGTCACGGAGAGCCGGCCGGTGCCGTCGGTGTCCAGCTCCCGGAACGCCTGGTCGGCCACGTCCGGCTCAAGGCCGATGGCCTCGAACCACTTGGTCATCTCCGTCTGGCTGACCTCGCCGTCGCCGTCGCTGTCCAGAACGTTGACGATGGCCTGGATGGTGGGGCCGACCACGCTGGCGAATCCGGCGTCGCCCTTGCTGATGATCTCCTGGTTGGCGGCCTGGATGAACTGGCCCTTGTCCATCTGGGGGGTGCCCGCGGCCCTGGACAGGCGGTCGAACATGGCCAGGTAGACCTGCCTGAGCTCGGCGCCCTTCGGGGTGCCCTGAGCGCCCAGGCCGGTGATGATGTCGTCGGCCTCGGTTTCGAAGTCCGAGCGCTCGATCACACCGTCGCCGTCCGAATCCCAGAGACGGAAGCGCTCTTCCAGACGGCTGCTCTCCTTGGTACCTGCGGCCATTCCAGTCCTTTCCCGAGAATTTTGGGCAGCTCAATGAATGAGCGCCCGGGATGAGCAGAGTCGGCAGCAGAATTCCATTCTTTGGAATTCGCCACTCTCCGCAACGGAGATATAGCCATGCGTGACGACTTGTAAACACAGGATCAAGAAAGTCCCATGGCTCTACCTGGTGGGGGAACCAAAAAGGAAACAGCTGGACATAAATCTGTTGTCCGCTGATATCTGAATATCGAGGATCGGCCAATTCTCATAGCCCGATCACCGTGAAATCACGCACGCCGGCACCGGACTCATCCATGCCCCCGGGCTCGCCCTGCCGGAACACCAGCGACATCTCAGGTGCCAGATTCAGGTCCCGGCCGGTGACCATCGGATCGGCGTGGATGAGCACGTTGTAGTGATTGGGGAAGTGGCAGCCGTCGAACCCGAGCAGCACGCCGATCCGGCGCCGGCCGATCCAGACCTCGTCACCACGGTCGAGCACACCCGCCGTGTCGATCTCGACGAAGCCGAGAAAACCGACACGGTCGATCCTGGCTCCGGCTGCGGTCTCGGTGTGGTCGGTGACGACCAACTCGTGTACCTCCCCGGCTCGCACGCACCGGCTTGCGTACGGTTCGAGTCGCATGCCCCGGTCCGTCCGACGGTGGACCAGCAGCTTCACCAGGGTCGCGGTGACCTCGCGCTTGGGACCGTCCTCGTCCGGGTTCACACCGTCTCCTTTCCGGTGGCCGCCAGCCGATAGACGTCCTCGACGAGACGTAGGGCGGGCAGCCCGCCGTCACCGTCCCCCGCACCGTTCCGGATCCGCCCTTCGAACGCGCGCAGCACCCCCACGTATTCGTGCCACAGGGAGTTCTTGAACCCCGGATGGCCCGTCAGCATGTCGGCGTAGAGCGTTCGGCCGTCGGCCAGCAGGACCTCGATGTCCTTGCGCTCGCCCGGATAGGACCAGTCGAGCAGCACCCGCACCGACGCCGCCCCGGCGCGCAGCCCGATGTCGGCCCGCCGATCGGTGTCCGCCGCGTCACGGGTGATCCGCGCGGACACCACCTCGGCCGGCCCCAGCAGCAACTCGACCAGATCGAACGCGTTGGGGCCGTTGTCGGCGACACATCCGCCGCCGCACCGCCGCGCGTCCAGGTACCAGGTGTCCGCACCCGCGTGCTCCTCGATGCGTTCCAGGTAGCGCACCGTCAGCTTCTCGACCCGTGCCCCGGCGAGCCCGGCTCGCAACCGCCCGACCGCGTGGTTGTACCTGCGGTGGAAGGCGGTGAACAACGGGGCGTCCCCGCGCGCGGCCAGCCGCGTCAGCGAGGCGCCCTGCTCCGTGTCCAACGCGAGCGGCTTCTCCACGCACACGGCCACTCCGCGCTCCAGCGCGTCCGCGCACACCCGCGCGTGCGCGTCGTTCGGCACGGTGACCACCACCGCGTCCGGACGTGCCTCGTCCAGCAGCCGCAGATGGTCGGTGTAGACGGGCACCGAGCCGGTCCGCGCGGCCAGCACCGCCGGATCGCGGTCGCACACCGCGCTCAGCCGCAGCGTCACCGAGCCGCGCAGCGCCGCGAGGTAGAAGCGGGAGATCACGCCGAGACCGACGACCCCGATCCGCAGCGGGACCGTCATCGCTCCGCCAGGACGTCCGGTACGGCAAGACCGGTATGTGCTGCGACCTCCGCCAGCTCGGCGTATACCGTCGCGTCCAGCGGGACTCCCGTACTCAGGTGCTCCTCGGCACGCCGGTGTTCGTGCCATCCGGGGTAGCGCACCGGCTTCGCCCGGTCGACGGGCGGGCAGGCCAGCAACGCGCCGAACAGGGCGTTCGCGTCGGCCTCGGCCCCCTCGCGCAACGCACCCGGCGCGACGGCCGCCACGAAGAAGCCGATGTCGTCGTCGCGCCCGCCCGGTCCGCCGTCACCCGCGAGCGCGTCGGGATGCGCGCCCAGCCCCGCGCCGGGCACCAGCGCGGCCAGCACCTCCACCGCGATGCCCAGCCCGAACCCCTTGTACTGCCCGGCCTCGCCCCCCAGCCACATCAGGTGTGCCCGCCCGGCGTCGAAGGCGGCGGGGTCGGTGACGGAGTCGCCCCCGTCGTCGCGGAGCAGTCCTTCGGGGACGGGTCGCCCGGCGCGGGCGGCCTGGCGGATGCGGCCGGTGGGGGCCGCGGTGGTGCTCATGTCGAGTACGAACGGGGGATGGTCGCCCGCCGGGGCGGCCACGCTGAGCGGGTTGGTACCCAGCATCGTCACCGCACCGCCGGGTGGCCTGGCGATGCGCTGGCCGCCACAGTTGCTGGCGACCAGTCCGATCATGCCGCGGCTGACCGCGCGCAGCGCGTGGTGCCCGGCGCAACCCAGATGGGTGGCCCCACGCACGGCCGCCACACCGATCCCGTACTCGGCGGCGCGTTCGGCCGCCACGTCCATCGCGACCCCGGCGACCCACAGGCCAAGCGCCCGGTCGGCGTCGATGAGCACGGCCGCGCCGCGGTCGGCGACCGTACGGGGCTCGGCATGGGGGTTGACCCGCCCCTCGTCGAACAACGGCAGATAGAGCCGGGTCAGGTTGACCAGGCCGTGCGAGTTCAGGCCGGTGAGGTCGCCGTAGCAGAGCGCCCGCGCGGCCTCGTGCGCCCGCTCGGGTGCCAGGCCCCGGGCGGCGAACACCGCCGAGGTGAAACCGAGCAGGTCGGCGTGGCGCACCCGTACGGTCCCCGGCACCGACGACGCGGGCTCGGGGTGCGGTCGCGCGGCTGACAGGGTTTGGTTCACGGTCGTCCGTTCGTGTCGTCGGTGAAGGCCAGCAGCAGTCGGGCCACCGCGGCGGCGAACTCCGCGAGCTCGTCGACTCGCGCGAACTCGCCGTCGGCGTGGGCGTTGTTGGCGGCGAGGTCACCGGGTCCCAGCACCACGGTGCAGGCCCCGGCGACCTCCGACATCCAGATGGCGTCGCAGGTGAAGGCGGGCTCGTCGGACGGCCACGGCACGATCCCTGCCGCGTCACGCAGGAGCGCGTGCATCCGGGGGTCACGATCGTCCAGGACGGGCAGGCCGCGCTTGAGCCACTCCAGCCGGGTGATGACGTGCGCCTCGGCGGCGGTTCTGGCGAACAGCGTCGTGCCGGCGAAGGCCGTGACGAACGCGTCGAGACCGTCGTCCAGGGCGGTTCGCAGGTCCCGCTCCAGCCGCCGCCCGGCGGCGGCCGAGGCGTAGGCGAGGTTGAGCAGTAGCGACCCGCCGCCATAGACCTTGTTGTGCAGGGTGCCCGTGTGCAGGCCCGCCACGCACACCGCGCCCTCGGCGGTGTGCCGGTCGAGCGCCCGGCCCAGGTGCTGGGCGAGAAAGCCCAGCAGGACGCTGGCGTTGTGCCCGTGGGCGGGGTGGTCGTCGATGGCGTCCATCCCGTCGACGACCACCCGTGCGGTCATCGCCGCCGTGCCGCGCGGCAGGAACCGCAGCCGGGTGGGCTCGCAGAAGACGTTCAGTCGCCCGGTGTAGCCGCGCTCCACCAACGGCCTGGTGCCGAAGACGCCCATGGCACCGCCCTCCTCCCCCGCCACGGCCTGGATCAGAATCCCGATGTCGCGGCCGATGGCAGGGCGCAGCGCCCGCGCGGCGCGCACCCCGGCGAGCAGTGCCACTGCGGGCCCCTTGGCGTCGATCGCGCCGCGACCGTAGAAGCACTCGCCGTCGAAACGGACGGGTTGCCATCCGGCGACGGTGTCCAGGTGCACGTTGAACATCACGGTGCGGGCGACCGGCAGGGCGGGCCCCAGCAGCAGCACCAGGCTGGGCTGGTGTTCGAGGAAACCGGGGATGTCCAGCGCCGCGCGCACGGGTGCCGGGACATCGGGGCGGTCAAGCTCGGCCCTCTCGGCGGGCGCATGGTGTACGCCGCGAAAGCCGATCGCGGCGGCGGCGCGGAGATAGTCGGCCTGCGCCTCGCGCAGCCTGGGCACGGGCGCCTCCGGGCCGGTCTCCAGCGGACCGGCGGTGGGCAGCCGCAGCAGTCGCAGCAGCAGGTCGCGGTCGGCCGGGATGAGCGGGATCGGGGGCACGGCGCGGGCGGGCGGAGCGGTCATCGGAGCTCTCCGGCCGGTGCGGTGACCTGGGCCACAAGCCGTTCCAGCGCACGCCCGTACGCCACGAATGCGGCGTGGTCGCCACGACCGGGGTCACCGGGCGCCGCGTCGGTGCTCGCCGCGGCGAGGTGCGGGCGCAGGTGCAGGTGCGGTTCGATGGAGAGCGCCCCGGTGTAGCCATGGGCGAACAGCAGGCGAAGGCATTTCGCGACCTGGGCCTCACCGGTGCCCGGCGGGACGAAGCCGACTCTGCCCTCCGGGCCGGTCACCGCGTCCTTGACGTGCACGTGCACCACGTGCTGGACGACGGCGGCCAGCATCGGTGCCGACGGGTATCCATGCGCGACGCCGTTGCCGACGTCGAACAGCAGCCGCAGCGCCGGACTGCCGACGCCGGTCACCAGGTCCAGCATTCGTTCGGCGCGATCGCCCGCCCAGCCCGTGCAGTTCTCGTGCGCCAGCAGCAGCCCGGCGTCCTCGGCGCGCCGCGCCAGCTCACGCAGCCGCCGATGGGCGCGACGGCCCCATTCGGCCTCGGGCAGACCGCCCGAGGGGTAGGACATGACGCGCACCAGGCGGGTTCCCAGAACGACGCAGCGTCGGGCAAGGACGTCCAGTTCGGCCAGGTCGAGGGCGAAGTCGCCGGTCACGGGTCGGGACCAGTCACCGATCTTGGAGGCGACGCAGACCACGGTGACGCCGGCCGCCCGGATGCGCTCCGCCGAGTGGGCGAAGGTGGCCTCGTCCAGCCTCGCGATGGGAAGGCCGCCGATCGTGCGCAACTCCAGGTGCTTCCAGCCCAACTCGTCCAGAGCGGCGAGTTGGCCGGGCAGGTCGGGAGCCGCCTCGTCTCCGATCCCGGCCGGCACGACTCCGCCCGGTGGGGCGGGCGTGTGCTCAGCGGACGCCGTGGACACGCCGGACCTCCTTGTGCCGGCCGGTGTCCGGCTCGTGCGCGGCGCACAGATCCTTGGCCTCGTTGAGTAGCCGGACGGCGTCGATCTGCACCGGCAGTGCCCCCGGCGCGGAGGGAAACCGGGCGTAGCGCGTGTAGGCGCTGCGGACGAAGGCGGACAGGGCGTCGTCGGCGAACGCCGAGCAGGTCTGATCTCGGCCCTCGATCACCACCCGGAGCTGGGCGGTGTGGTCCGCGTCGCTGCACGGATAGTGACCGATGAGCGTCGCCCCCTCGAAGTCCAGGGTGATACGGCGCTCGCGCACGGGCGAGGTCAGGTCCGAGTCGATCTCGGTGCGCACGCCGGAATGGTGGTCCAACCGGAGCCTGGCGCGGCCCAGGCGTGGCAACCGAAGCTGGTCGGTCACCATGTCCGTCCAGGAGGCATCGGCGATCCGGGCACCGCCGGCCAGGGTGAGCACCACGGCGAGCGCGTGCGGCATCTCGACGTCGAAGGCGGTGGGGTGGCCGGGGACCCTCGCGCTGCGGGTGAACCGGGGCTTGTTCTGCACCACACGGATGCCGCGCAGCCTGCCGAACTCCTCCGAGTCCACCGCCGCACGCAGGCGGTGGGTCAGGGAGCTGTGCAGCCAGTGGGTGGCGACGGTGATGTCCAGGCCCCAGCGTCGCCTCGTGCGTGCGATGGCCGCCAGGCCCATCAGGTCCAGGGCCAGGGGCTTCTCGATGATGATCTTTCGGTAGCCGAGTTCGGCCAGCCGCTCCAGCATGCCCGAACGAATATGCGGCGGGGTGCACAGGTGGACCACGGTGCGGTGGGGTGGAGTGCGCCCGGCAGCCTCCTCCAGGGTGCCGACCGTGACCACGCCGGCGACATCGGGGGGAGGCCGGAACGGGTCGTGGACGATGACCCGCCCGGGGGCGAGCAGGCCCGGGATCGCGGCGCGCACCCTGGACAGTGCCGGCAGATGCAGTCCTTCTCCGGCCCTGCCCATTCCAAGGATGAAGGTATGCAGCATGATGCATCAGCGCCTTTCCGAGTTGCCTGTCACATAACTCCGGAACATGTTTTCCCGGGTACATGTCAGGCGTTCGGCGGAATCTTCATTCGCATGGTTCGACGCCACCGCGAGCACCCCGCAAACCGTGCTGCTCCACTCACCGCGTCGGGCTGGATGCCATCGAGCGTCAGATATCGAATATCGGGTGTCGGGTGCCAGGTGGAGAAACGTGCGTGATGGGGGCATGAATAAAGAGCCGGCCGGCACCCCTGAACCCGAAAACCTGGAATTTCGCGCGATCGGGCCGCCGGCCTGTGCGGGCGGGAATTTTCCGGGTGACCTCCGCCCCCGATCACCGGTGGTCATGATTTTGACGGTCGGGTCGGCAGCGAGCCGGACGTGCCTACCGGGCGAACCCGGACCACGTCACACCGTTCACCTGTCGCGATCAGGCTGTGGAGAAGCTCGACTGTCCGCCGGGCGGGGCGTGCCAGCCGTGATTCGGCTCGACCGGAACACCGGGGCCAAGGCAGAGCGGACCCGCGTGGATGAAGACCTTGGAATCGGTCAGGTTGATCAGCAGATGCGCGGTCGGCGGGAGCCGTCTGCATCCACCGGCGGGCAGGTCCCGGTACCTGCCGAGCTCCTCCAACTCGGTGGTGAAGACGATGACCTCGCCCTCGGCGGCCGCACCCGGCCCCGCCCAGGCGAGAACGGCCGTGGCCGACACCACGATCACCCCCAGAACAGCACCGAACAGCTTCATTCGCCCCTCCTGGATGGTCTTGAAGCATGCCCCGAAAGATCTCGGTGCCCCGGCGTCGTCCATACGGAACCACCGACATCGGCCATCATCAGGTAATGGAAAGTGATGTGTCAATCACTCTGGGTAATGAAAATCCGAAGCCGGTCAACCCGGCGAACGTTCCAGCCCCGCGCGCCGGTCGAGCCGTACGGTGACCGTCTGCGAGCCGCCGCCCCGGTCCGCCAGTCGTCCGAAGGCGAGGGTGAGACTCGCGCCGGTCGTGGCACTCGTCAGGAGCGGGTGTTCGCCGAGCACCTCGGCCACCGGCCGGTCCCAGGTCACGATCAGCTCGTCCAGGTCGCGCCGGGGATCCGACACGGTCAACGTGGCCGTACCGTCGCCGCGCTCCCTGACCAGGACCGCGCACGGGGCGGAGGCGGCCAGGCCGCCGACGGCTCCGTCGTTCCAGAAGTTGACCGCGGTGATTCCGAGAGACGGGACCCGGACGCCCTGCTGCCGGGCGGTGTTGGCGAGCACCCGTGCCCAGCCGGGGTCGGCGGCACGGGCCCGGGTCTCCGCCCGGCTCGCCCCCGGCAGGAGAAGGTAGACGTAACCGGCCGAGTCCGGGTCGACGCCGTGGTCCAGCCAGAGCGTCACGTAGCTCCGGGTCACCTGGCCTGCCGTGCGTTCCTCGCGCAGCGTGCGCAGCCGGGTGGGACAGGGCAGGACGTAGCCGCCGTGCCCGGCCAGATGCGCCCAGCCCTCCCGGTCGTCCACGGTGAGGGGCGCGCCGGTCCTGCGGTTGTCCACGACGGTCTCGACCACCGCGCCGTCCTCGCTCGTGATCCCGGCCCCCAGGCAGAGCACCGCGTCGTCGAGGAAGAACCACGACTTGAAAGCCTCCATCGTGCTCTCGAAGCCGTTCAGGTGCTGGCCGACCGTCGCGTAGGTGCCGTCGGTGGCGCCGCCCACCCAGCGGGCGGGCGGGCAGGTGTCGCCCCAGGCGTTACCGGCGCCGTCGGCCAGCCGCCTGGTGGAGACGGTCGTGCCCGGCAGGCGGTAGGGGTCGACGGTGGGCCAGAAGGAGTCCGAGTACTGGTCGCCGTGCCCCTCGCCCCACCAGTAGAGCATCCCCGAGCCGGTGTGCCAGCCGCGCCGGTTCTCGCCGTTGCCGTGCTCGTAGTGGCCGATCCGGTACGAGGCCATGCTGAGCCCCGCGCACCAGGCCGGCCTGCGGTGGACGGCGCGGGCGCTCATCGCCGTCAGCCGGTGCCCGAGCGGTTCCTCGGCCGCCGGGATCGCGTCGTCGTCCAGGACCGCGGCGAGGCGGGCGTGGAACCCCAGGTCGCTCCTCTCTGCCGCGTCGAGCATGGGTCTGGAGGTGTCGCGCAGCGCCCACCCCTTGACCATGCCCTGCCAGCGGACCCGCTCGGCGGCAGAGGCCGCCTCCCCCAGCAGCAGGATCGCCGCGGTGATGTCGCGTCCCCTGCGGTGGTCGCCGTACGGTTCCCTGCCGATCCCCCGGCCGCTGACCAGGTCCATGCAGAAGCCGTCGTGGACGAACGGCGCGAACGACCTCTCGACGCCGTCGAAGACAACCTGCCTGTTCGGATCGGTGATCTCCCATGGCGAGCCGCGCAGCACCGCGAACAGTGTGGCGAGCCCGGACAGCAGCACCACCCCGTACCCGCCCTGGTAGGGGACGGAGGTGTGCTGGATGAACGAGCCGTCCCGATAGAACCCGTCGCCCTCGAAGACGTGGCGGAAGACCGGGGAGAGCGCGGAGGCGGCCGACGCGGCCTTCCCGGAGTCGGAGCCGAGGGTGGCGCGGAGCAGCATCACCGTGCACAGGTCCACCCGGTTGGCCCCGGTGCTGGTGCCCTCGTAGTCGTTCAGGCGGCACTCGGGGAGAAAGTGGTCCACCGCCTCCTGGAGCGCCCCGCTTCGTGGGTCTGTCAGGTGCGGACCGATCAGCACGGCCGCGTCGAGGAGCTTTCTGGGAACGCCGATCTGCCAGTTCCACCAGTTGCCCGCCGGGTCGGCGCCCGCGGCGTACACCCGCCGCCGGTAGTGGTCGATGCCTTCCGCGACGCCGGCGGCCAGGTTCGCGTCGCCGGTCAGCCCGGTGCCCGGCAGCGCGTACGCGCGGGCCATGGTCCGCAACCGCGCCGGAGTGTCGGTGAAGGAGGGGAACGCCAGCCCTGGCCAGAGCGAGGTGCCGGCCGGTGCCATGGTGTCCCGGTACAGGGCGGCAGTCGTCCCCAGCCTCGCCAGCCGGGTGCGGTACGGCTCGGCGGTCGGGTCGAATCCCGCCCCCGTCGTCACCTCACACCAGCGGCGGCGCAGCAGGGCGAAGGAGTCGTCCTCCGCGGGCGCGGTACGCGCCGGAACCAGCGCTCCAGCTGCGGCGGCACCGCCGAGCTGGAGAAATAATCGCCTGGAATATCCGCTCATATATAGATTGTGAGGCGACGGTCACCGCCGCTCCGGATGCTAAGCCGTACCGCCTCACGCGCTCGGGCACTCCGGACCTCCGCCGGAGGCCGCCCCACCCGGGCATGAGGGCGCCTCGCTCGCTGCCTGTCCCGAGCGAGGCGCCCTGCCCTGGCCGACGGGCTGTCAGCAGCCCTTGGTGATCTTCTTCAGGTGGTAGCGGGTGACCCAGAACTTCTTCTTGCCGCTCGTCTTACCGTTGGTGATCAGGCACTTCGTGGTGGTCTGGCCGCCGCCGGCCCTGAAGTGGAGCTTCGCCTTCACCTTGTGCGAGCAGTGGTTGTTGAAGTAGACAGTCGTGGAGTCGTTACTACCCGTACCCCAGGAATAGTTGGCCTTCTTTCCCGCGGGCTTGGAGCAGGCGATACTCGCCCTCTTGACGTCCAGGGTTCCGGCCGTGTCCGCGGACTTCGCCGCCACCTTGGCGGCGGGCGCCGCGGCCTGGGCCGTGGCGGACATGGCGGGCGTGACCATCATCGCGAGCGCGACACCGGTCGCGGCCACCGCAGAGGTCAGTTTCCGGTGGTTCATGTTCTCTCCTTCTCGTCGGAACGCGGTTTTCCGGGGTGCGGTCAGTGGGACGGAGATGTTTTCCGATGCGGGCGCGTTTCCATCCACGGATGACGCCCGTGGATGGAAACGCGGCCCCGAGTCCTCGCGGCCCCCGTAGGCCCCGCTTCCTGCGTGGATCGCGAACACTGCGGGAATCCACGGAAGCGGTAAGGCGAGGAGTGGCCCCGACTATGCCGGTGTGCCGCGACCGGCGACAAGGAGGATCCACCGGATATGCGGCCAAACATTGTCCAGACCCCTCTGGACAATTGACGGCGCAGGTCACAGCCGTGCGCTCTGCGGATCAGATCCGGACCGCACGGCGGCGGACGGCCGGCAAGGGTGACTTCCGGTAATCTCCTCAGGTTTTGGGCGTACTGCCGAAGAGGCCGCGTCTGGGGCGTGCGGATGTCCGTACGGCGGTGTCGAGCAGGGGGTGGATATGGCGGAGTCAGCGAATCCACGGGACGGTGAGCCGGGGACACGGCGGGGGCGGAAACCGGTCCGGCCCGATCCTGAGTCCGGCCCTGTCTCGCTGCTCGCGCACCGGCTCTGGAAACTCAAGGAGGAGGCGGGCGCCCCCTCCTTCGCCGAGATGTCGTCCCGTCTGGGCGCGGCCGCCTCGAAGTCGTCGCTGGCCGCCGCCGCCCGGGGACAGGTGCTGCCGAGCTGGGAGACGACGTGGGAGTTCGTTCGGGTCCTGGCGGTCGACCGGCTGGGACAGGACCCGGCCGAGGCCGAGCGCGAGTGGCGGGAGCACTGGGAGCGGGCCAGGAGCACCGGCCAGGAGCCCATCCCGGCCGGAGCCGGGGCCGAGACCGGATCCCGGGGGGTTCGACGGTCGCACGTCAGGAAGCCGGTCGTCCTCACCGTGCTGTCCGCCGTGGTCGCCGGTGGCGCGGGTGCCCTCATCGCCTTCGTCGCGTCGTCCGACGGCGGGGAGGAGAAGCCCGTTCCGCAGGCCCCCCTGACGCAGGCCGCCTCACCGCGCGACGACTCCGCCTTCGAGGGGGACGTCACGCATCCGGACGGGACCGTGGTGCGGGGCGGGACGCACTTCACGAAGGTGTGGAGGCTCCGCAACTCGGGGACCATCCCGTGGCACAGGCGCTACCTCGACCGGATGAACGAGACCCCGTGCCATGCTCCCGAACGGGTCGCGATCGAGACGACCGCCCCCGGCGAGACCGTCGACATAGCGGTGCGCGTCCGCGCCGCCGACAGCCCGGGCAGGTGCAAGATCTACTGGAAGATGACCAACGAGGACGGGGCCCCACTGTTCGCCGGGAAAAATCCGATATTTCTGGATGTCACGGTGAAGTGATCGTCCACCTCGGAGAGCTTCACGGGTCGGACCCGGTGCCGGAGAGGGGTCGCGGCGGGCAAGGCACCGGATCTTCGGGGAGCAGCACGAGCCCGTCCGGCGGCTGCGGTCAGTCCGGCCAAGGCCGGGGGTGCCGCCCGGTGAGGCGCCGCCTGCCGCGCGGCACCCGGTTCCGCCGGGCCGCCCAACCATGATCGGGTACGCCCCCGGTGGCGCCAGGGAATCGGATACGGCGCCCGGGGAGCCGTATCCGACGGGAGTCAGAGGTCCACGTCGTGGGAGGCGATCACGTGGACCCCCTCGGGATGCCGGCCCGCGGGAGTGACCAGGACCCGCCTGCCCTGCTCCCGGTAACCGTGCTCGGTCAGCCACATCAGGGCATACGGGCCGAGGTCGCTGAAATCGATCGGAGAGTCGGGCGAAAAGAGGTCCTTGCCCGACGAGATACCGCCGGTGTCGCCTTCGACGATCGACAGGGTGTAGGTGGTCATGGCAGCCCCCGAGCCGTAGTTGTCCTCGGGGTGCTCCATACCCGGTCCCCCGGGTTCTGCTCTCGGCTCCCGGTTTCCCCGTCCCGGACGCCGACCCCGGATGCCGGATGCCGGACATCAGGCGGCGCCCGCGGCCCGGCTGCCGCGCATCACCCGAAGCACCACTAAAGGCAATATAAAGGATATATAGGTATATAGTGGACAGAAATTTCCCTCCAGGAGGAGCCCCTCCCCGCAGCACATGTGGTTGATCGCGAAGAGCGGCCCGGCCCAGGCCGAACCAGGTCATATCTCCGGCGCCGCCGCCCTTCCCGATCGCTCCTCCGACACGCTCACCAGCAGACCCGGAAGCCATGTCATGAGTCAGGACAGCGCCAGCCCGTATGTCGACTTCGAGATCGACCTCACCCTTGAGGAGACTCGCCGCCGCGCCGCCGTCATGGCGGCGCTGGAGCCGGACTGGGATCCGCCGGGGGTGCTGCGGGCCGAGGAGGAGGCGTACGACCTCCTCTACTCCGGCCTCGACAGCCGGCAGCAGGAGATCTACGACATGCTCGTGGCCGCCGGCGTGCTTCCCCCCAGGGAGTCCGGCCGTGCCGCTTGACCCACACGCCGACTTCGGACGCAGGGCGTGGGTGCCCTGCCCCGGCTGCCAGGACCACCGCGACTGCGACGACTGCCTAGGCGGCCGCAACTGCGGGGAGCACTGGCGCTACCTCATCGGCAACACCGGAAGCCTGCTGCACCTGCAGTGCCCGGGATGCACCCACCTGTGGAACCACGAGACGGGCTTCGGCGCGGGCGGCCGGACCACCTCCGGCTGACCTGGCCAAAGGTGTCAACGTCACCCACGTGCGCGACGAATGCGAGCGGGTCAACGGCATCCTGCGACAGCTCCCCGACCGGAACCATCACTCGCCGACCGAGGTCGGCAAGGCGTTCGGCGAGGTCGCCCGGCGTTATCTGGAGGGGGTCTCCTACCCGGCCCAGCGCGAGCACCTGGTCGCGGAGGCCAGGACCCGGGGAGCCCACCAGGTGGTGGTCGACTCGCTGCTGATGATCCCGGAACGGGAGCACCCCGGGGCGGACACGGTTCTGGTGGAGCTCATCGAGTTGGAGTAGATGGCTCCCCTGCCCG
Source organism: Streptosporangium sp. NPDC006013 (assembly GCF_040614275.1). NCBI lineage: Bacteria > Bacillati > Actinomycetota > Actinomycetes > Streptosporangiales > Streptosporangiaceae > Streptosporangium > Streptosporangium sp. NPDC006013. The sequence continues at coordinate 27,305 of NZ_JBEXUE010000015.1, read as the reverse complement.
GATGGAACGTTTCGCGTCGACACCGGGCCTCCCCACCCGCGCTCGCCGCGGGTCGATCGCATGCCCGACGGGCCGTTCGGGGCGCCCCTCCTGAGGCGGGAGACCGTCGTCCCCCGGCGGGCACGGAAAAGACGGAGCTCCAATTCCCGGAACGGGGTCCGAGGCCGAACAGCCGAACCCGGGAAACGCATTCATATCAAGTTGTTATGGAGCTTGTACCAATCCGGAGTGTGAAAGGTTTTCGCGATCACTTGCCCCCTGCGGGACGCCTGGCCGGAGACCGGAAAGACCAACGGAAGGTGAACGACAGGCTTGCTCTGGAAAAAGGGCAGTTCACCAAGGGGTACGGAAGGTCACCCGAAACCCAGAGATGACGGCACATCTCTAGAGAACTACTGGTACGGTCCATCGACAGGATGCCAGCAGGTGGGGGCCGTCCGTGTTTCGGACAGACCATATGTCGACTTAAGTGTTATTTATAATCAAATAGCCATAAGTGTCAATTACTAAGCCCTTTACCTTCCCAATAGATCACGGTCAGTCTAATATTTGGACCTATGTCATGGCGTGCATCAGATTTCCCAGATGGACAGGCTGGGTCCTCTGGCCGTGGCAGTGCTTCCTCCAGGCATGATTCCGAACAGGGATCCGACTGGCATCCCGAACGCCTCCTGTCATTCGATTGGCGGAAGGTCATTCTGTTCACGGCGGTTTTAGCGATCATCGCCGCCTCCGCGATCTGGCTCGCGACCAGAGAGCCCTCCGGTCCGTCCCTCGCGGCGAACCCCACCCCCGACTCCTCGGACGCCGGCTGGGAGAAGGCCGTTTCCTCGCCCTCACCGACGCCGTCCTCCTCACCCCCCACCCCCGGACCAACCCCGAAACCCGCAAAGAGCGGTAGGTCCTCTCCTCGCCCCGAGGCGACCGGTACGGAGAAACCCCCCACGGAGAAGCCCCGTACGGAGAAACCCCGGAGCGAGACGGAAACCCCCCCGCCCGACACCGACTCGCCGGCCGCGTCCCGCCCGCCTCAGCTCACCGTCAAGGAGGCGTACGGCATCCACGGCCGCTACCAGCGAGGGCTGTCGGCCGCCCAGAGCAGGAAGGACCAGGCCGCCATGGCGAAGCTGGAGCACGGGCTCGCGCTGGAGATGACGCGGGCCGGCTTCAAGACCGCCGAGATGGAGAAGAAGTCGCTGGCCTCGGGGATATGGCCCAACCCGCAGATGTGGATCCCGCGCCACGTGAACGGCACCGCCGACTGGTTCGTGGCGGTCTCGTACGAACCCGGTGTCGCCCGGATCGTCGACGTGATGAGCTCGGCCCCCGGTGGCTGGCGGCTCGTCGCCTCGGCCGCCGACACGCGTGCCACCCCGGCGCGGTTCCCCAAGATAGCGACCGACGCCGAAGGCTACGCGACGAGCCTGCCGGAGAACGCCACCGGGCTGAGCGCGACCCCTCGCCAGATCGCCCGCGCACACCTGGCGAGCCTGGAGAACGCCGAGGTCGACGCGCGGTTCGACGAGGGGCCGTGGACCAGCGAGGCCGCACTGTTCTGGCAGCAGGAGCGGGCGCAGCTGGGACAGGCCGACTGGAAGCTCACGCTGTCGTACCGGCTTGAGGGACCGGTACGCGCGCTCAGGACCAGTGACGGGGGCGCCCTGGTCTGGTATGGAGCCCGATCCACCGAGGTCCGCGAAGCGGAGCGGGAGGGCGCGACGGTCAAGCTGAAGGGCTCGGCCGCCGTCCGCACCCGCGGTAAGGCCTTCGCCCACTCGGTGAGCGCCACATACGGACGCATGTATGTGACATATGTCCCCCCTGCCGGCTCGAACGAGCCCGCTCGCGTGCTGGGCGAGTGGAGCGACGTCCTGGAGAGCCACGGCGACTGACGTTTCACCGGAAGAAAAGGAACATTCATAATGACACCCTCACGTAAGCCATCACGCGCGACGGTGCTCACTGCGAGTGTCGCGATCGGCGTCTTCAGCGCCGGCGCCGGGCTGGGAACCGTCATCGCCGTCCGCCCCGACCCCGGCGGGGGGCAGGTGATGCGGCTGGCCGCGGGCACGTATCTCCTCGATGACCAGGCCAAGGCCTGGTCATCGAGCGCGTCTTCCGGCAGTGATCAACCGGTCCCGCTCTCCGGCGCCGACGCGGGCAGCACCATCGCGGGCGGTGCACGCAGGGGTGACTCCACGGACCCGCGGGTCTGCCTGACCACCACCACCGATGGGCACGCGGTCGAGGCATCGGGGGAAGGCTGTGTCGCCCTCCCGGTCCTGGCCCTGGCCGCCGCCGCAGCCCCTCTCGCACAGCGGCCCGGAAACCCCAAGAGCACGCCGACCCCGCCACCGCCCAAGACGACCACGGCGGCGAAACCCTCGACCCCCACGACGAGCGCCCCGGCCCCCAAGGCCACCTCGGCGCCGGTGCAGCCCGCCCCCAACCCGGGGCCGGTGCAACCTCCGGCTGCACCACCGGTGGCGAATCCCCAGCCCGTCAAGCCCCCGGCCCCTCCGGCGCCGACGCCGACGGAGAGGGTCAGCGGAAACATCTCGCAGAGCGAGAGCGAGAGCGGCAGCGTCATCGAGCACCCGGCAGAGAAGAAGATCGAGGTGGTCTCGCCGCCCAAGCCTGCTCCTGAGGCCGGCAGGACGAAGTCCTCGGGCCCCTCACTGTCATCGCAGCCCCAGCCCCCCGGCGGGAACAAGCCCTCCCAGCCCCCCGGCGGGAACCGAACCTCACAACCGCAACCCCCCGGCGGGAACAAGCCCTCCCAGCCTCCCGGCGGGAACCGAACCTCCCAGCCACAGCCCACCGGCGACAACAAGTCACAACCCCAGCCTCCCGGCGGCAACCGAACCTCCCAGCCAGGGGAGACGGCACCGCACACCCGGCCGACGGGCACCCTGCGGCCGGCGATCCGGTCGGGTACGGGCCAGCCGATCGTGCCCTCCGGCGATGTCAGGCCCCCCACGGCGCCCGTCGTCGTGCCCCCCGCGACCAGGCCGACGGACGACGCGGGCGCGCCTTCGCCGAGGAAGCAGCCGTCGGCCCCGCCGAGAACGGTGACGCCGACAGCGGCACCGACGGCGCCCGGTGGCAGCCTGAAGCCTGTCCAGCCGCAGCCGCAGCCGTCCGCCGGTCCCGGCGAGAACGCGTCGCAGGGTCCCGACGGAACCGTGCTCATGCCGGCCACGCCGCAACTCCCCGGCGGCCAGAACGGTGTCTCGCTGCCGGTCTTCGAGGACCCTGAGCTCCTGCGGCGAGCCTACGAGGCCCTCGGGCTGGACAGGGGCATGCGCTACACGGACGAGAACGGCGTGTGGGATCTCAACATCGCCCCGCCGGGCACGCCACCATGCCGCAACTACACCACCGAGGAGCTCCAGGCGCTGAGCACGTCCCAGGGGCCGAGCCCGGCCCAGAGCGGCCAGACGATCCCCCGCGACTCGTGCCTGTGGCCCGCGTTCATCCGCTGGCTCTACGCGGAGCCCGCATCCGGTGAGGTCAGCAACTGGACCAAGTTCACCGGCCTGCCCCAGCGGAACCTGGAACTCGTGGTGACCGACCCCGCTCCCGCGCCGCTTCCCCAGCCGGTGCCCGACCAGGTCCAGCCCGATCCCGGCCAGCCCGATCCCGGCCAGCCCGATCCCGGCCAGCCCGATCCCGGCCAGTCCCTTCCCGGCCAGAACCTTCCCGATCAGCCCGACCAGGGCCGGCAGGTTCCCGCACAGCCCGATCCCGGCCGGTTGAGCCCGGCGCAGCCGGGCACCGGAGACGGTACCCCCGCACAGTGGGGGCGCGGCGAGAACGACCGAAACCGGACCTCCCCCTTCCAGCCTGACCAAGGCCAGGTCGAGCCGGACCCGGTCGGATACGACGGCCAATGAGCACACCCACCGGAACCGGGCGTTTCGCGCCCGGCCCCGGCCAGGGGGCGGCCTGGGTGCGCGAGCACGGCGCGCACCTGATGGACTACGCCGCCTCCCGCCTCGAATCCGGCCGGGCACGCGCGGCGGTCGTCGCCGCGCTGGCGGCCGGCCGGACCGAGGCCGCCCCCGAGGGCGTCACGGTCCGGGGACGGTTGCTGGCCGCGCTGCGACGTGACTGCCGCACCTCCACCGGCCACCGGGAGCGGTACGTGCCGGGTTCGGGGCCTGGCATGCCCGATGCCCTGCTGATCGAACGGGTGTGGACGATCGTCGACCCCCTGGGCACGGAGACGCTCAGGTTGATGTACCGCCACGCGCTCGGCATGGAGGATCTCCCCCACGTGCTGGGAATGCCCGCCGACGAGATCGGCAGGCTCGCCACCCGTACCCAGGATCTGATCGAGACCCTGGTGAGCGGGCTGGACGCGCTCGCCAACGGGCGGCGTACCTGTCCGGAGCTCGCCCCGCTGGTGGAGGCGGTCTTTCCCGGCGTCTTCCCCACCGGTAGGCCCGGTGGGCAGGCATCCGCCGCCATCGATCCCGACGACGCCCGGACGACCCTGCTCTCCCACATGATCAGGTGTTCCGTGTGCACGCGGCCGATCAACATCCGCTACACGGTCCCACAGATGATCTCCCACCCGCCGGTCGCGCCGCTCTCCGTCGAGGAGCGGCAGCGGCTCACGGACTCGCTGCCTCCGGAGGCGGTCCCGCCCGCGCACCCGGCCCGCGGCGGGTCCGCGCTCCTGCCCGCACCTCCCGCCGAGGGCCGGTCCTCCGTCCTCCCCGCTCCTACGGCCGGGAGCGGTGTCCCCGCCGCTCCGGTACCGCCGGCCGTGGCACTGCCCGCGCCCAGGGTCGGCACACCTCCCTATCCGCCGGTGGCCTCGAAACCGCCGGCGAAACCATCGACGAAACCACCGGCCACGACGTCAACGGGCACGGGGTCGGCGAGTACGGGGTCGGCGAGTACGGGGTCGGCGAGTACGGTCACGCCACCGGCCGGCGGGCCGGCGGCGGGCGCCTCCGATCCCTCCGGCCTGCCCCCGCTGCCCGCCCTGCCACCCCGCAGGACCCGGCCGGTCCGCCCACCGTCCACACCCCCCGTACCCGGGCACGACACCCCGCTGTACGACGCCCTGCTCACCCAGGCATGGGCGCGCGAGGTCCTCGCCCAGAGCGAGGAGATCACCGGCACCATCCCCAGGCAGGCGCCGCCCGCCTCTCAACCCGTCGCCAGGGCCGAGCCCGTTGTCATCGCGGGGCAGGCGTCCGTCGAGATGCGCGACGACACCCAGGTTCCCGTGCTGCGCTTCCACACCGAACCCGACGACCGCCCCGACGAGGAGCGGATCGAGATGGGGATCCGCGTGCTGGAGGCGCTCAGCTGGGCCGGTACCCGGATCAGGAACATGACGATCAAGATCGTCATCATCGTCGTGGCGGGCGCGGCCGGCACCCTGACCGGAATGAACCTTCTCGGCCCCGCGATCGAGTCAAAGGAGCCGGCCAGGTCGCTGCAGGCGTCCACCAGCCAGACCACCCAGGCTCCCCCCAATTCTGGCCCCACCGCGGGCGCGCCGGCGCGACGAGACGGACTCGCCTCTCGCCTGCGGGTCCCGCCCGTGGTGACGCTGGACGAGTTCGGCCAGGGAAGCATGATCCTCACCATCTCGGGAGAGCCGTTGAAGTGGCGGATATCGGCTCCCGGCCTGGCCGTGAGCCCTTCCGACGGCACGTTGCGGGAAGGGGTCACGCAGGTGATCAACCTGCGGGCCCACCGGATCCGCAACTGGTGTGGTGCCCCCGCCTCCGTCACCACTCCGCTGACCGTTCACGGCCTCGACGACTCGATCAGTACGACGGTGCGCTGGCGGACCTGCTGACAGCCCCGTACCCCTCCCTGCGAAAGGAACTTGGCAATGACGGATACCTCCCCCCATATCCAGACATCACCGCCCGCTCCGGCCGAGCAGTTCCATGAAACGGTCCCGCTCACCGCGGAACACCTGCTCACCAACCGCCGTCCTGAGCCCGCCGGAGGATGGCGCCGCCTCGTCTGGCAACTCTCCGGCAGGCGCATCATCCCCGCGGAGTCGGCGGCGGAGCTGGAACGGCGCACGCTGATGGCGCAGGCACAGACCCCCGTCGCGAGCGGGCACCACCGGATCGCGGTCATGAGCCTCAAGGGCGGGGTGGGCAAGACCACGACGACCGTCGCCCTCGGCAACACCCTGGCCTCCCTGCGCGGCGACCGGGTGATCGCGATCGACGCCAACCCCGACCGCGGGACCCTGGGCCTCAAGGTCAAGTCCGAGACGGCCGCGACCATCCGCACCATGCTGGCCGAGGCCCCCCACATCCTGCGCTACGCCGACGCGCGTGCCTTCACCTCACAGTCCCCCGCCCGGCTTGAGGTCCTCGCCTCCGACACCGATCCGGCCGTGAGCGAGGCCTTCAACGCCGAGGACTACCGCACCGTCGCCGGTCTCATCGAGCGCTACTACTCCATCTGCATCACCGACTGCGGTACCGGCCTGCTCCACGGGGCCATGGGCGCGACGCTGGAGCTGGCCGACCAGATCGTGCTGGTCAGCCTGGTCGCGGTGGACGGGGCGAGCTCTGCCGCCGCGACGCTGGACTGGCTGACCGCCCACGGCCACGCCGACCTGGTCAGGAACGCCATCGTCGTGTTGAACGCCGTGGAGGCCAAGTCCGACGTGGACCTGGACCTGCTGGAGCGCCACTTCACCTCCCGCTGCCGCGCGGTGATCCGTATCCCCTACGACCCGCACCTCAAGGAGGGTGCCGAGGTTGACCTGGTCCGCCTGCGGCCCACGACCCGGGGCGCGTACCTCCGCCTGGCGGCGGCGGCCGGGCAGACGTTCAACCAGCGCACCGATCGGAGCCACTAGTGCGGCCTGTCGCCGACGATCCCGGGCTGAACTGGGATCTGGGCCCGCCGCCGAACGCTCGGCGCCGGATGATCATCGTGGTCGTCTCGATCGTGGGGGCGATCCTGCTGGCGGCCGCGGCATGGCAGCTCCTGCGATCCGAACCCGAAACCGTGAGCGCCTCCGTACCCGTCGGGAACGCCGGGGACACCGTCATACTCGCCCCGCCCTCCGGTTACGAGGGCGCGGCCGGCTACCCCGTCGGATTCCCTCGCAGCGAGGTGGGCGCGATCTCGGCCGCCGCCGCCGCGCTGGAGGCGGCGTGGACCCTGGACTCCGCACAGGCCGAGCAGGCGGCGCTGCTGTACGCGGCACCCGAGCAGCACGACGCGGCACGGGCCGGCGCCCGCGAGGCCGTCGCCGGATGGCGCGAGATCCTCGGCCTTCCCAAGGACGGGGCGCTACCCGACGGCGCCGCCATGCGGACACGGACGGTCGGCGTCCAGTGGAAACCCCGCGGCCAGGATCAGATGCAGGTCTCGGTCCTGGTCCAGGTGACCGCCACCCGGGGCGTCGGGGACACCGAACCGACCTTCTCCAACTCGTACGCCATCAGCCTGCTCATGCGCTGGCAGCCCGGCATGCGCGGCGCGAACCAGGGGGACTGGGTCAACATCCCCGACCCCCTGGCAACCTCCGTGCCGCCGGTCGCCCTGCCGGGCACCCCCGAATTCACCACCGCCGGCTGGAGACCCATCTCCGGCCCAAAGCCCACCTCATAGATCCAGGAAGAGCCATCAATGCCCCCACGTAGCTCGTCCCGGCGAGTCAGCTTACTCTCCGGCCTACTGCTGGCCGCGGTATCCGCGACTACAAGCGCGGTCATCGCCCAGCCGTGGGCCGCCGTGGCGGATCCCGGCGTGAGCACCACCTCAGGCCCGATCCAGGAGGCGCTCCCCCAGCAGGAGGCCGTCTCCGAGATCGTGATCCCCTCCGTCCAGCGGGAGAGTTCCCCGCCCACCCAGACGAGACAATCCCGCGCCACCGAGGCCCCCGTGGCCCAGAGGGAGAGCCCTCCACCCACCCAGACGAGACAATCCCGCGCCACCGAGGCCCCCGTGGCCCAGAGGGAGAGCCCTCCACCCACCCAGACGGGACAATCCCGCACCACCGAGGAGAAGCCGGCGGAGGAGCCCAAGAGTTCCACCGCCGAGACCGCGCCGGTCTCCCGTAACAGCCCCGGTACGAGGAACGCCGCGCCCGCCCCACAGGAGGAGGTCCCCGCCGAGGAGACCACGGCGGCTCGGCAACCCACACAGACCAGGACCACCGCATCGGCGGACCCGGCACTCTCCAGGACGCGTCCGACCGAGCAACCATCCGCGAACACCACCACCAAGCGCACCACCGAGCCGACGACGCCCCCGAAGCCCACCCAGACGCCGCCGAAGAGCACCCAGCCCACCAGGCCTCCTGGGGGCACCGAGCCGTCGGCCACCACGCCGAAGCCGAGCGAGACGGCCACCGGCCCGGCCGCGACCCCGCCGGCCACCACGGCACCGGCCGCCACCCCCAGTCCCACGAGGCCGACACTCCCGACGTTCCCGAAGCCGACGTCGATCCCGAAGCCGACGCTCCCGAAGCCGACGCTCCCGAAGCCGACGTTCCCGAAGCCAACGTCGATCCCGAAGCCGACGCTCCCGAAGCCGACGTTCCCGAAGCCGACGTCGATCCCGCCGAAGGCGACGCCGATGCCCTCGGCGAGCCAGCCCACCATCCCCACCACACCGCCGCGCACCGGCGCGCCGAGCCAGGCGTCGCACACACCACAGCCCGCCCCCGCGCAGACCGGCGTCTACGAGCCCACCCTGCTGAGCGAGTGGGTCCGTGACAACCAGCCCCAGGCGGTGGACTCCTCCCCACGGACCGTCGTGCCGCCGCCCTCGTTCAAGCGCTCCGCCTCGGAGGTGTGCGACCCCGCCGACGTCGCCTCGTGCTGGAGCCTCGCGCCCTGGCGGAGCCGTACCGCGGAGTCTCCTGACGCCCTGCCGGTCTCGAACCAGGGATCCTCGTCGTCGAACACGCCCCGCTGGGTGTTCGCACCGCCGCCCCAGTCCGCCCAGCCGCTGTCAAGCCCGAGGAGAACGGCGGCCCCCAGCCCGACGACCGTCGGCTGCTGGAGCTTCAGTCCCTCCAAACTCTGCGCCAGATCCTGGGAGGAGTAATCATGATCACCAGATCCCACGTGCGGGTAGCCGTACTCAGCATGGTGGCCGCGCTGGCGGTGAGCACTCTCAGCGCGGCCCAGGGAGAGGTGGTCACGGCGGCGCCCTGCGCCCCCGCCACGACCGGCGAGGCCAGCGCCGCGCAAGCCCTCAACTGGGGCACGCCGTCCTGGTGCGCGGAGTTCGACGACTACCTCAACGAGTCCGACTGGGTGTTCTACGACTCGGCCGGGCACGCGGGTAACGGCCGCCGCTCTCCGCAGCAGCTCTACCTCGGCAACGGGGCGCTCTACCTGTACGGCCGTGAGGACGGGACCACGGCCGGGCTGGCCGCCCGTCACGACCAGGCCTACGGGCGCTGGGAGACCCGCATCCGCCTGTACCCGGGCGCCGGGTCGTACCATCCCGTCGCCCTGCTGTGGCCGAAGGACGGCGGCGGCAACGTGCAGAGCTCCACCGGCGAGGAGGTGGACTTCCTGGAGGTCATCGACGACCCGAACAGGCAGCGGCCGAACTTCTTCCTGCACACCCCGCAGGGACAGGAGCAGGCCCACGCCAACATCGACATGACCACCTGGCACACCTACGCGGTGGAGATCACCCCCAACAGCGTCGTCGGCTACATCGACGGGCAGGAGTGGTTCCGCTCCGGCAACGCCACCCGCAGCTCGATGTCGGTCTGCCTGCAGCTGGACTGGTTCCCGGGCCAGGGCAGTTCGGGAGAGGCGTGGATGGAGGTGGACTGGCTCCGCATCTACCCGTCCGGGACGGGCGTCGCGGGCTGACCCCGTCTCGGTAGGGCAGGAGGGTGCGGGACATGGGTCCCGCACCCTCCTCACGTTCCCGGGCAGGCTGGTCCACGGGGAAACGGGCGGCCGGAGGTGCTCAGGCGAGCTGGGCGCCCTGCAACCCGGCGTAGGCGCCGCGCAACCGCATCAGCTCGTCGTGGGTGCCCACCTCCTGGATCCCGCCTTCGCGCATGACCACGATGCGGTCGGCGCCGCGGATGGTCGACAGCCGGTGAGCGACGACAAGGACCGTGCGCCCGGCGACCAGTCGGGTCAACGCCTCCTGGATGAGCGCCTCCGAGCGGGTGTCCAGGGCGGAGGTGGCCTCGTCCAGGATCAGCACACGCGGGTCGCGGATCAGGGCGCGGGCGATGGCCAGACGCTGGCGCTGGCCGCCCGACAGACGGGCGCCCCGCTCTCCGACGACCGTGTCGAGGCCGGCGGGGAGCCGGTCGATGAACTCCAGCGCGTTGGCGTCCTGGAGCGCCTGCCGCACCCTGTCGGAGGGGACGTCGGCCATGCCGTAGGTGATGTTCTCCCTGATGCTGCCCTCGAACAGGATCGACTCCTGCGGTACGACGGACAGGAACCTGCGGTAGGTCCGCAGATCCAGCGTCTCCATGTCACGCCCGTCCAGCAGGATCCGGCCGGAGGTGGGACGCACGAAGCCGATGACGAGGTTGAGCACCGTCGACTTGCCCGCTCCCGAGGGGCCGACCAGCGCGATCGTCTCTCCGGGGGCCACCGTGAGGTTGAACCCGGTGACCGCGGTGCCCTCTCCGTAGGAGAACTCGACGTCGCGGAACTCGATCTCGCCGCCGACGGAGACGACCTGCTCCTTGCCCGCGTTGTGCTCCAGGTCGGGCGCCTGGAGCACCTCGCCGATGGATCGTACGGAGGCCAGCCCCTTGCTGATCACCGGGGTGAGGCTGAGCAGGGAGGTGACGGCGGAGGTGAGGGTGGCGAAGAAGGTGGTGAGCATGACCACGTCGCCCGCGGTGATGGGGATGACCTGGTAGTAGGCGACGAGCGCGGAGCCGGCGAGGAAGGCGACACCGAGCGTGTTGAGCAGGATCCAGGCCAGCGCGCCGAAACTGCCGTTGAGCAGGTCCAGCCGGAGCCCCTTGCGCAGCACCTTGGTCAGCGTGCCGTCGACGCGGTGCAGGGCGTCCTGTTCCAGGCCGTGCGCGCGGGTGATCGGGATGAGCGTGGTCATCTCGCTGACCCGGGTGGACAGCTGCTCGACCTCGCGGCGGAAGCTCTCGTTGTCGTCGCGCAGCCGCATCACGAGCAGCGCGGCGGCGGGTACCACCACCAGGAAGACCGGCATCGCGGCGGGCACCCGCACCGCGATCACCACCAGGCCCCCGGCCAGCATGGTGAGCGCGGACAGGCCCATGTCCGCCGCCTGCTGGCTGGTCTGCTCCACGCTCTCGACGTCCCGGATGACCTTGGTCTGGAGTACGGCGGCGCTGACCCGCGAGTGGTAGCCGATGGAGAGCTGCTGCATGCGGCGGCAGAGCGCGGAGCGCAGATCCGTCCCCATCCGGCGGATGGCTCCGTGCAGGCAGCGGACGTAGAGCAGGTGGAGGGGATAGTTGAGGAGCAGCAGGACGAGCAGCACGCCCGCGTTGACCCACAGGTGCGCGATCGGGCCGTGACCGACCACGATGTCGACGACATTGGCCGTGATCAGCGGCAGCAGCCAGGTGGGGCTGTGCTTGAAGAGGAAGGCGAAGACCGCCACGAGCAGCCTGAGGCGGTCCTCCCGGAAGAGATAGGCGAGCGTACGCATTGGATGCTCACCGCGGTAGCGGTGATCGAGAGCGCCAACCACAAATCCCCTAAATAGTGGTAGATCTCCGGTCAATCCTCTCGTATCGAAATTTCGCCCGCGTGACAAGCCCGCCGCCGGACCACCCCGCCCGTCGCGAGCCGTTCAGTCCCTCGCCGAGGGAAGCCTCATCTCCAGGAGCTGGCCGGGCCAGTCGCCGACCTTGAAACTCTCGGTCCTGGTGAAGCCCTGGCTCTCGTAGTACGCCACCAGGCGGCCGTCGTCGCCGCCGTAGCAGTCGACCCGCAGCAGCGCGACCTCCCGCTCGACGGCCTCGGCCCTGGCACGCTCCAGCAGGGCCGAGCCGACCCCGCGACCGTGGAACCGCTGGTCGATGACCAGCCCCTGGACGTACAGCTCGGGCTCGGAGGCGGGGGTGACGTAGGGCATCGCGGACCCCACGACCAGACATCCCGCGGGCCGGTCGTCGAGTTCGGCGACGCGCATCCCGCCGGACGTCGCCCATGAGGTGACACTCTCCACACGGGCCGCGTCAGTCGAGAACGGTTCGCTGCCCCACTGGCCGGTGCGCCCCTGGGAGGTCAGCCACGCCACCGCGCTGTCGAACATCGCCAGAACAGCCGGTACGTCGCCGAGGTGCCCGTCACGGATAATCACCGGCGGATCGTAACAGGACATGCACCCCTATACGGGATATGCCGCGTAAAGGATCTCACCGCGCCGGAAGATCAGTACACTCGGCGACGGCCGGAACACGGCTCCTCGTCACGGCCGCGTGCCGTGGCCCCTTCCCCCCCGGGAGTCACGTGAGCAACGGAGTGATCGGCGCGTTCCCCGAGCCGCCCCCGGTTCCACCCGGCCGGCGCTCGCTCCGCCCTGGTCGCAGGTGGCTGTGGTGGCTGGTGGCCGCCGTCACCGCCGTGCTGCTCGTGGCGGGCGGGACCGTGGCCGGCGCGTACGTCAGGCTGACCGGCAACGTCAAGCACGTCGAGGTCACCGCGGAGGACCTCGGACGCCGGCCGGCCAAGGTCGCGACCAGTGCGATGAATGTCCTGATCGTCGGCTCGGACCAGCGAAACGGCAAGAACGCGAGGTACGGCCGGGTGGCGGGCGAGCGGACTGACACGATCATGCTCGCGCACATCTCGCCGAAGCGGGACAACGCGATGGTCATCAGCTTCCCACGCGACTCGATGGTCCAGCTCCCCGCCTGCCGGGCCAGGCAGGGGCTGCCAGGGCAGCGGCCGCACCTGGGCATGATCAACGAGTCGTTCAACTCCGGCGGCATCACCTGCACCTGGAAGACCGTCGAATCGCTCACCGGCATCCACATCGACCACTTCGTGAAGGTCGACTTCACCGGTTTCAAGGACATGGTCGACGCGGTCGGTGGCGTGGAGATCTGCGTGCCCGAGGCGATCGACGACAAGAAGGCCCTGCTCCACCTGTCCGCCGGACGCCAGAACCTCGGGGGCGAGCAGGCCCTGGGCTACGTACGGGCCCGCTACAGCCTGGGCGACGGATCGGACATCGGGCGCATCCAGCGCCAGCAGATGTTCATCGCCTCCATGGTCAAGAAGGTCATGAGCGGTGAGACGCTCACCGACCCGGCCCGGCTCTTCGGCTTCCTGGACGCGGCGACGAAATCGGTCACCACCGACCCCGGCCTCACCCCGGGCGTCATGAAGGACCTGGCCACCAGCGCCGAGGGGCTCGCCGCCGGGCAGATCCACTTCATCACCACCCCGTGGCGCTACTCGCTGGTCCACCCGGGCCGGGTGGAGTGGGTCGAGCCGCAGAGCGGCAGGCTGTTCCGTATCGTCGCGACGGACCGGGCGATCGCCGGCTCCGGGGTCAGGGGCGGCCAGTCCAGGGTGCCCCGATCGAAGATCCAGCTAGAGGTGCGCAACGGAACCATGCGGTCCGGTCTGGCCACCCTGGTAGCGGTCCAGTTGGAGGAGCGGGGCTATCACGTCGCCAGGATCGGCGACGCCCTGCGCAAGCCGTACCCGGCGACCACGATCGCCTACTCGCCGAACGGCACCGCCAAGGCGCCCACCCTCAGCCGGGACCTGATCGTCTCCACCCCCAAGCCCGTCTCCTGGGCGACCACGGGAAGGCTCATCCTGACGATCGGTGACGACTGGAAAGGCCTGAAGCCGCTTCCCCGCAACGACAACGAGAGCCTGAAGGGTTTCGACGCGACCCACGACTCGTGCACCGGCGCCTGACCGTTCCCGTCAGATGGACTTCGAGACGAGCCGTACGGGAGGGACGCCGAGCAGGCCATGATCGACCGGCTGCCATCGGGATGCCGCGAAGGTCCCGGCGGCTTCCTCTCGATCCCGTCTGACCTGGAAGCCATTTCCCTTCACCATCAAATGAGCATAAAAACTTGACCTGGCTTTGCTGTCTGATTAATACCAATAACCTATAAATAGTCCTAAGTATGCATTTATAGGAGTAAAGACCCTTTCGAGGGGGAATGTCAGCATTGCGATATCCACGTTCGATCCAGGGCCGCATGACCCTCACCGCGCTCGTCCTGTTCATGCTGGTGCTGGGGATCGGTATGTTCGCCATACAGGATGTCGTGCGGGACAAAGTGTTGACCGACGCCACCGACGCGGTGGCCGAGGCCGCCGGGAAGGCGGTCCAGAGCGTCGAGAACGGGCCCGCGAACGCCGTCGTCCTTCCCACCAGCCACATCTCCCTCATCCAGGTCGTCGCGGCCGACGGCCGGGTGGTCGCCGCCAGCCCCGCCATGAAGGGGAAGCCCAGGATCAGCGAAACACTCCCTACCGACGGCGACCTCCGGGTGAACGGGACGTCCTGCATAACCTTCCCCACGGGGCGACAGACGTGCTACATCATCGTGGGCTTCCGGATCGATCACTCCCCCTACGGCAAGGTGATGGTCTACGCGGCGGCACCGCAACCCCAACTGCTCCGTACCAACGTCCTGGAGATCTCACTGGCGCTTTTCGGCTCCGTGCTCCTCGCGCTGCTCGGCTGGGGCACCTGGCAGCTCGCCGGTCGCACCCTGAAACCGGTGGCGCGGATCCGCGCCAAGATGGCCGAGATCACCGCCACCGACCTCAGCCGCCGGATGCCCGTCCCCGATTCCGAGGACGAGGTGGCGCAGCTCACCAAGACCGTCAACGCGACCCTCGAAAGACTGGAGCGGGCTGTGGAGGACCAGCGCCGCTTCGCCTCCGACGCCTCCCACGAGCTGCGCACCCCGCTGACCGGGCTGCGCACCAAACTCGAACTGGCGATCTCCGATCCCGGCGCGGAGGATTCGCGCACGACCATGTGCTCCGTGCTGGCGGACGCAGAACGGCTCCAGGCCATCATCGACGACCTTCTGCTGCTCACCCGCCTCGACGCCGGCGTGCAGAGTACATCGGAGCAGATCAACCTCTCCGAGCTGGTCATCGCCGAGGTGGAGCGGTGGCCCCACCGGCACGAGGTGCTGTTGAAGCTCGCTCCCGACGTCGTGGTGCGAGGCAACCGGCTCCAGCTGACCCGGCTGCTGACCAATCTGCTCGCCAACGCCGACCGGCACGCGACGAAGGAGATACAGGTCCGGGTCGGGAACGAACGGGGCGAGGCCGTGATGGAGGTCATCGACGACGGGCTCGGCATCCCGGTCGGGGAGCATGAGCGGATCTTCCAGCGGTTCACCCGCCTGGATTCGGCGCGCAGCCGCGACGCCGGGGGAACCGGCCTGGGCCTGCCCATAGCCAGGGACATCGCCCTGGCGCACCAGGGCAGGCTCTATGCCACCGACCGCGCCACCGGCAACGGCGCCCGAATCGTCCTCTGCCTCCCGCTGTCGACCGCCACACGCCGCTGAGGGATCCCTCCGACGGGCTGGCGGAGAGACCACCCTGGTGATCACGAGATGTGGTCCCTGCGGAGATGGCCCGTATCCGCCATATGTGAGAATCAGGCCATGCACAGGGTCGTCATGTTCGCCATGGACGGTGTGATCCCCTTCGAGCTGGGCATCCCGCCGCGCATCTTCGGTATCGCCAGGAGCCCCGAGGGCGAGCGGCTCTACGAGGTGCTCACCTGCACCGCCGACGGCGCCCCGGTACGCACCGACGCCGACTTCTCGATCGCGGTGGACCACGGAGCCGAGGCCCTGGCCGACGCGGACACCGTGGTGATCCCCGCCACCCACGCGCTCGGCCCCGTCTCCACCGAGGGACGGCTCACCAGGCCCATGGCCGACGCGATCGCGCTCATCCGGCCGGGCACCCGCCTGGTCTCGATCTGCACCGCCGCCTACGTGCTCGCGGCGGCCGGACTGCTCGACGGCCGCCCCGCGACCACCCACTGGAGCCACGCCGAGCACTTCCAGAAGCTGTTTCCCCAGGTCAGGGTCAACCCGGACGTACTGTTCGTGGACGACGGGGATGTGCTCACCTCCGCCGGAGTGGCCGCGGGGATCGACCTCTGCCTGCACATCGTCCGGCGCGACCACGGCACCGAGGTGGCCAACCGGGTGGCCAGGCGATGCGTCGTGCCGCCGTGGCGCGACGGCGGCCAGGCCCAGTTCATCGAGCGCCCGCTTCCCGCGCCGACCGTCACGACCACCGCGGCGACCAGGGCCTGGGCGCTGGAACGGCTGCACAAGCCGCTCCCCCTCAGCGAGCTGGCCGCCCACGCCCGGATGAGCCGCCGTACCTTCACCCGGCGCTTCCGCGACGAGGTGGGCCTCAGCCCCGGGCAGTGGCTCATCCTGCAGCGGGTGGAGCTGGCCCGGCAGCTCCTGGAGAGCAGCGACCTGCCGGTGGACGGCATCGCCCTGCGGGCCGGGTTCGGCACCGCGGCCTCGCTCCGTCAGCACCTGCAGGTGGTCGTCGGCGTCTCGCCGTTGGCCTACCGCCGCACGTTCCGGCCCGTGGAGGCCGCACCGGGTCCGGAGCCGTCACCGGCTGCGTGACCACTCCTCCTGCAGGCGGGCCGCCGCCTTCTCCGGGGTGATCCTGCCGTGGGCGACATCGAGGATCACATCGCCCTCCGCGCGCTCCAGGAACACCTCGTCGGGGACGTTCAGCGAGCCGCCGCCCCGGATGAGTTCCTGGAGCGCGGCGTAGCCGTCCTTACCCTCCGGGGTGGCGAAGACCGACGATTCCACCTTGAAGTCCGCAGCCGCGGGGGCCATCGTCAGGTCTCCGGCCCAGCTGGAGACGCCGTCGCCCACGGTCAGGAATTCGATCAGCGTGGCCGCCTCGGCCACGTGCCCGGACTTCCTGGGGACGGCCAGACCCACCTCGGCCGTGCTACGGACGGCCGGCCTGGCGTCCGGCAGGATGGTGGGGAAGGGGCCGGCGCCGATCTTCTTGACGGAGAACTTGCCGGTCCTGCGGTAGGACGTGGACAGCATCGAGCTCTGGCCTGAGCCGTCCACCAGGAACAGCGCCTTGCCGGAGCGGAAGAGCTCGGCCGGGCCGTCGCCCCTGAGGGCCAGCGTGGACCTCGCCAGCATGCCCCTGTCGAACATCGCCCCATAGCCGGTCAGGGCCGAGACCATCTCGGCGCTCTTCCACGACTTTCCGCCGGCCAGCAGGTCGTCGGAGAGGGTCGGGTCGGTCTGGCCGGCGATGGTGAACAGCAGTTCCTCCTGCCGGCGCGGCTCGCCGGAGAAGACGATCGGCTGGAGGTCGGGGATCTCCTTCCTGACCCGCATGACGATGGATTCGAGATCGGCGACCGTCTTGGGGAAGGACTCCCCGAGCTCGGACAGGAGAGCCGCGTCGTAGTACATGACCGCGCCGGCGGTGGATCCCATCGGGACCGAGTAGAGCGTGCCGTCCTTGGCGACCTGCTCCGTCTGCTTGACCGCGACCGGGTCGAGTTTCCCGAGCAGGTCGCCGGAGACCTCGTCCTTCCAGTCGGCGACCGGACGGAGCCGGTTCTTGACCGCGCCGGTCATGGTCGGGATGTGGATGCCGACGACGTCGAGCGCCTCGCCGCCGTCGAGTGCCTTGGACAGCCGCTTGCGGTAGTCGGCCTCACCGAAGGTGCGCAGGTCGACCTTGATACCGGGATTCGCCTCCTCGAAGGCGGCGAGCGCCGCCTTCAGCCCGGCCTCGGGCGGGGAGAAGGTCCAGTACTTCAGGGTGACGGGCCCCGCGGGCTTCTCTGTCGGCTTCTCGGTCGGCTTCTCCGTGGGCTTGGAAACGGACTGCTCGGCCGGTTTCCCGCCCTCGGCCGCCCCGCCGGCGCCGCAGGCGGTCAGCCCCAGGGCGAGGGCGGCGGTCATGGCGAACACGCGAGCTGTACCACGCATGCATACCTCCAAAAGGATCACGGTGCGGGTGACGGTGTTCAGCCCGGCGAGTCCGATCACGATGTAGATCGTGAAAAAAGATCTTATGTGCTCCTCTGCCGCGACGACGGCCGCTAAAACCCCGCTGCGCCCCTCAACCCTGCCGTGAACCGCGCGGCGAACCCCGGCGACAACCGGACGGGCGGCTCTCAGCCCTCGACGATCTCGTGACGGAGGTGCTCGCGACTGAGGTCGAGGAGCATCCTGACGTGGGCGTCGGCAAGACGGTAGTAGATCATTCGGCCGGACCGGCGATTGGCCACGATGCCCGCCGTCCGCAGCAGCCTCAGGGCGTGCGACACGGCGGTGTCGCTGACCTCGACGGTCTCGGCGAGATCGCAGACGCACAGCTCACCGGCCTCGAGCAGCGCGTACAGCAGCTGCGCACGGGTCTGGTCGCCCAGCAGCCTGAACAGGTCGGCGAGCCGGGCCGCCTCGCTCGGGGTGACAAGGCGATCCCGTGTCGCCGCCACCCTGGCCTCGTCGGGCTCCACGGTCACGCACGCGTCCAGACCGGCGACGACTTCCATGGGCGAACTCCTGAACAGATACTCAAATGATAACGACTATCGTACCAAGTCGCCCGCGAGCCCGGCGGGACGGTCAGTCCTGCTTGGCGCTCAGTGGCCGGGCGATGTCCTCCAGGCTCCTGCCCTCGGCCTTGACCCCGAGGAAGAGCTCCACCAGCCCTGCGATGATCATGAGGGTCGCGCCGATACAGAAGGCCAGCGCCGTGTCACCGGGTCTGCCGCTCTTGACCAGGTTGGCGAAGACCAGCGGTCCGGACACGCCACCGGCGAAGGTGCCGATCGCGTAGAAGAACGCGATCGCCATGGCCCGGGTCTCCATCGGGAAGATCTCGCTGACCGTCAGGTAGGCCGCGCTCGCCCCGGCGGAGGCGAAGAAGAGCACGACGCACCAGCAGGCGGTGAGCGTGACCGCAGTCAGCACCCCCTGGTCGAACAGCCAGGCCGTGCCGAGGAGGAGCACCCCGGACCCGATGTAGGTGCCGGAGATCATGGGGATGCGGCCGACCGTGTCGAACAACCGCCCGAGCAGGAGCGGGCCGAGGAAGTTGCCGACCGCGATGACCGCGAAGTAGTAGCCGGTGTGGGTGACGATGCCGAAGAAGGTCGACAGGATCTGTGCGTACCCGAAGGTGATGGCGTTGTAGAGGAACGCCTGACCGATGAAGAGCGCCAGGCCGAGGACCGTGCGCTTGGGGTAGCGGGCGACCATGGTGTGTGCGATCCGCCCGAAGCCGATCGACGTGCGCTGGTGGATGGTCATCGACCGCGAGGGCTCGTCGAGCGGGATGCCCTCCTCGCGCTCGATCCGCTTCTCCACCTCGTCGACCAGCCTCTCGGCCTCCCGGTCGCGACCGTGGATGAACAGCCAGCGAGGGCTCTCCGGCACGTGTCTGCGGACCAGCAGGATGGCCAGGCCGAGCACCACCCCCATCCCGAAGGCGACACGCCAGCCGATGTTCAGCGGGAGGTTGTCGAGCAGCGGCACGGTCAGCAGCGCGCCTCCGGCGGCGCCGAGCCAGTAGCTGCCGTTGATGATGATGTCGATCCTGCCGCGATGGCGGCTCGGGATGAGCTCGTCGATGGCCGAGTTGACGGCCGCGTACTCGCCGCCGATGCCGAAACCGGTCAGGAACCGGAACAGGAAGAACCACCAGACGGAGAAGGAGAACGCCGTCGCGGCGGTGGCGACCAGGTAGACGGCCATCGTGATGATGAACATCTTCTTCCGGCCGAACCTGTCGGTGAGCCAGCCGAAGAACAGCGCCCCGAGACACGCCCCCGCCACGTAGAGGGCCGCGGCCTGCCCTGCGACCTGGGCCTGGGTGATCGCCAGGCCGCTGCCCTCCTTGGCCAGCTGGGCGGAGAGGTTTCCGATGATCGTCACTTCGAGGCCGTCGAGGATCCAGACGGTGCCGAGGCCGACGACGATCATCCAGTGCCATCGTGACCACGGCAGCCGGTCCAACCTCGCGGGGACCTTCGTGGTCACGGTCCCCGTCTGAACGTCGCTCACGACAGGAGCGGTTACCCCCGCATAACCGGCTTATGCCGGTGTGAGACGCGCCGTTTCATCGGTCCTCAGCTGCACGATCAGGACAAATCCCCACCTTTTCGATACATTGCGCGAGCATGGGGACATGGGGAGACTTAATCCTGTTTAGGGAGATCAATGAAAGCCCGGATCACGGGCGTCGCGACGTATCTGCCGGAACGGACCATGTCCAGCGCGGATGTGGAGCGGCGGATCGAGGGCTACGTGCCCTACGGAGGCGTCGTCGAGAGGCTGACGGGAATCCGACGGCGCCATGTGGCCCGCGATGACCAGCAGGCCTCGGACCTGGCCGCCGAGGCGGCCCGCGGCCTCGACCACTCAGGCGTCGACCTGCTCGTCTTCGCGTCGGCCTCGCAGGACATGGTCGAGCCCGCCACCGCACACATCGTGGCGGCCAAGCTGGGACTCTCCTGCCCGGTGTTCGACATCAAGAACGCCTGCAACAGCATGCTCAACGGGATCCAGATCGCCGAGGCGCTGATCCTGTCCGGGGCGCACCGCAAGGTACTGGTCTGCTCGGGCGAGATCCCCTCACGGGCGATCCGCTGGCGGGTCAGGGATCGCGCGCAGTTCGTCGACTCCTTCGCGGGCTACACGATGTCGGACACCGGAGCCGCGGTCATAGTCGCCGCCGATATGGAACGCGGCATTTTCTACCGCGACTTCGCGGCCGACTCCACGGCGTGGGCGATCGGCACCCTGCCGGGAGGCGGTTCGGCGCATCCTCGCGACCCCGAATACTCCTACTTCCGCGGCGACGGGCGCAGGTTGAAGGAGGCGTTCGAGATGATCGGCCCGGACATCTTCCTCAACGCGCTCAAGCGCACCGGCCTGACCTGGGACGACTTCGCCATCGTGGCGGTACACCAGGTGGCGCTGCCCTACCTGCGCTTCCTGGCCCAGGTGCTCGGCATCCCCGCCGACAGGCTCGTGGTCAGCCTGCCCGAGCACGGCAACTGCGCCTCGACCACGCTGCCGCTCCAGCTCGCGCTGGGCGGCTGGCGGCCCGGCGACCGGGTGGCGCTGCTCGGGCTGGGCGGCGGGATCAGCACCGGCGTGATCCTGGCGGAGATGTGATGGACCTCTGGGTGATCATCCCTGCCTACAACGAGGCCCACGGCATCGAGGCGACGCTGAGGGCGCTGGCCGAGCAGGACGACCGGGACTTCACGCTGCTCGTGGTGGACAACGCGAGCACCGACGGCACCGCCGAGATCGTCCGGCGGCACGGTGTCCAGGTGATCGTCGAGACCCGGAAGGGCACGGGCGCCGCCTCCGACACCGGCATGCGCCACGCCATCGCGCACGGGGCGACCCATCTGGCCAGGACCGACGCCGACTGCCTGCCCCGCCCCGACTGGGTGCGCAACATCCGGCGGGCCTTCGGCAACGGGCTGGAGATGGTCGGCGGCCGGCTGCGCCCCCGGACCGACGAGTTCCGGCTGAAGTTCTGGGAGCGGCACCTCATCCCGTTCGTGGTGGAGGTGGCGGCCACCTTCGGGCGCTTTCGGCCCGGCAACAGGGACCCGCGCTACCTGGGGCCGTACGTGATGATGCCCGGCGCCACCCTGGCCATCACCGCGGAGCTCTACGACCGCGCGGGCGGTTTCCCCAGGACCGCGATCGAGGAGGTCCATGAGGACCGCGCCCTGGTCAACCGGGTGCGCATGCTCACCGCCGCGTACGGCTCGCGCCGCGACGTGGTGGTCTTCGGCTCCGTGCGCAGGCTCAGGGCGTACGGCCTCGCGGGCACCCTCGCCTGGTATGCCGACCACCACTACCGCCCAGAAGTGATCGACGTCCGGTGAACCACGAGACGCGGCTCCACCTGGCCGCGCATCCCTTCGCCTACCCGCTCCTGCGGCTGCTGGCCAGACTCGGGCCGGTGGTGCGGGTTCCCGGGCTGGGCGTCGTGGTCAACGACGCCACCGTCGCGCGGGCCGTGCTGATGGACGAGCGGTTCCGCAAGGACGGTCCCGGATCGCCCGGCGACCTGTGGACGCCCGTGCTCGGCCCCTCCGTGCTGCTCAACATGGAGGGAGCGGGCCACCTCGCGCTGCGCAGGAAGCTGATGCCGCTGTTCACCCCCGGGTACGTCTCGGCGCTGGTGGACGACGTGCTCCGCGGGCCGCTCGACGACCTCTCGGCGCGGCTGGGACGCGGCGAGGCGGTCGACCTGGTGGACGCCATGCGGCTGATGGCCGGAGCGGTGATCTGCCGGGTGATCGGGCTGGGCGAGGTCTCCGAGGCTCGGGCCAGGGAGCTGTTCGCGGACGGGGAGCGGGTCGTCTCGATGGTCTCGCTCCGCTCGCGGCGGCTGTCGGATCGGCAGGTGGCGGCCGCCCGGCAGGTGCTGGACCGGATCGGGGACATCGCGCAGGCCGCCTATGAGGCCGCCGACGAGTCCACGGTGATGGGCCGGATGCGGGCCCAGGGGCTCTCGCCCGCCGAGGCCAGGGGAGCGGCCGGAGCGTTCTTCCTGACCGGTACCGAGACGGTCGCCACGTTCGTCCCCCGGCTCTTCGCCCTCCTGCACGACCACCGGACCCCGGTGGACGACCTGGACCGGATCATCGAGGAGGCCATGCGGGTCACCACGCCGACCCCGCTGATGCTCCGCTCGGTGTCCACCGCCGCGCGCGTCGGCAAGGCCGCGGTGCGCCCCGGTGACCGGGTGCTGATCGTCACCCACAACTGCGCCAGGGCGTACGGCCCGTTCGATCCCTCCCGCCCCCACCCGCCCGAGCTGCGCAGGCTCTGGTTCGGCGCGGGCCCGCACTTCTGCATCGGCTACCCGCTGGCCCTGGCGGAGATCCGGGCGGTGGCCTCCGTCCTGCTCTCCCACCGGGTACGCGTCCTGCGACGGCGCGCGGCCAGAGGGGTCCTCATTCCCACCTACGAGCACCTGTGGGTCAGTGCCACATGAACGACATCATCAACGGGATCATGTCCATCGCCGGGCGGGAGCCGGGACGGACCGCCATCGTCGACGGCCGAGGCCGCGAGATCACCTACGGCGAGCTCGCCCGCCGGGTGTCGGCGGTCCGCGACGCGATGGGCGGACCGTCACCTGAGGACGGGATGCGGCCCGGGGACGGGGTGCTGTTCGCGGTGCGGCCCGGGGTGGACGCGGTGACGCTGGCGCTGGGGGCGGTCGCGGCGGGCGGGACGCTCCTCCTCGCGGACCCCGGGCTGGCGCCCGACGTGCTCGCGGCCCGCATGGCCGCGACCCGGCCCGCGTGGGTGATCAGCGAGTCCCTGCTCTACACGCTGAGCGGCCCGCTCAGGAGCCTGGCCCGCCGCCGCGGCCTGCTCCTGCCGAACCTCGCCGATCCGCTTCCCGGCCGGCCCGTCCGCCACCTGTACACCGGCCCGTGGCTGCCGGGGGTTCCCCGAGGGGCGCTGCGGCTGCCTGGGATCCTCCGATCGCCGTCCGGCCCGTCCGGGCCGCGGGCGTACCGATCCGACCCGGACCAGCCGGCGGCGGTGATCTTCACCTCCGGGACCACGGCGCGCCCGCGAGGGGTGGTGCACACCCGAAGATCGCTCGCGACCGGGCTGGAGATGTTCAGAAGCGTGTTCCCGCTCGGCCCCGGCGACATCGTGCACACCGACCAGCTGATGCTCGGCCTCCCCGCCCTGCTGGCCGGGGCGACCTGGTCACTGCCCGGAGGCGGGGACCTCGCCGCCGAGCTGGCCGCGAGGCGGGCCACCCACACCTTCGCCGTGCCGGTGCACCTGGACAGGCTGCTGCGCCAGACCCCCAGACTTCCCGGAACCCTCCGCTACCTCCTGCTCGGCGCCGCCCCCGCCCCGCCGGGCGTGCTCCGGCGCGCGATCGAGGCCGGCCCCGAGGTGCTGTCCGTCTACGCGATGACCGAGGCGCTCCCCATCGCCATCGCGTCGGCGCGGGAGAAGCTGGCCCAGGCCGAGGGGGACCTGCTCGGCGCACCGCTGCCCGGTGTCGGCGTCCGGATCGCCGAGGACGGTGAGCTGTTCGTCTCGGGGCCCCACCTCGCGCGGTGCTACCTCGGTGAGGAGCCGTTGCGCGAGATCGCCACCGGCGACCTGGTCCGGCTCGACGCCGGTCGGCTGGTACTGCTCGGCCGGAAGAAGGACATGATCCTCCGCGACGGCGTCAACATCTATCCGGGCCTGTACGAGTCCGGCATCGCGGCGCTGCCCGGGGTGGCCGAGGCCGCGATCGTCGGACTCGCCGACCCCGACACCGGGGACGAGGAGGTCGTGCTGGCCGTCGTGCCCACCGGCGGCTACGACGAGGGCCGGCTGCGCGGGGCACTCCCCGAAATCGTGGACTCGGCGGCCCTGCCCGACCGGATCGAGCCACTCGACGCCTTTCCCCGCTCGGGGCGGGCCGACAAGCTCGACCGGGCCGCCCTGCGGGATCTGGTCGCCCGCCGTGACTGAGCATCGAAACCGCCCGCATCGGGCCGGCACCGATCCCGGGCCGGGCGGCAGGGCGTTTCGGGTCGCGGTGACGGGGGCCTCGGGGTTCGTGGGAGGCGCGGTCTGCCGGGCGGCCGTGGCGGAGGGCTGGACGGTGTTCGCCTTCGGCAGGCGGTCCGGAGTGGAGGGCGGGCATGTCGGCCACGCGCCGTACACACCGTGGGATCTCCTCGGCGGGCGACCGGAGCCGCGGGAGGTGGACGCGGTGATCCACTGTGCCGGGAGCGTCACGGACTGGGGGCCGGCGCGCGACATCTGGGCGGCCAATGTCGACGGCACCCGCAACGCGGCCGCGGCCTTCCCCGGCGCCAGGTTCGTGCACGTCAGCACGGCGAGCGTCTACGACCCGTTCCTGCCGACCGTGATGGCCACCGAGGAGGCCGCCCCGGTCGGGCGGTACGCGAGCGCCTACGGCGCCTCGAAGGCCGCCGCGGAGAGGTGTCTGGAGCGGGCGGTCATCCTACGACCGCACGCGGTCTACGGCAGGGGGGACACCACGCTGCTTCCCCGGGTCCTCGGCGCGGTCAGGGGTGGCAGGCTTCTCGCGGTGGGTGACGGACGCCAGCGGATCAGCCTGACCTCGGTGGACAATCTGGTCCTGGCCTGTCTGCTCGCCGCCGCGGGACCCGTCGACCACGGTGTCTTCAACGTGACCGACGCCGAACCCGTCATGCTCGACGACGCCCTGCGCTCGATCCTCGCGGAGCGCGGCATCGACGCCGAACCGTACTATCTGCCCCTGAAGCTGGTCGACCCCGTCGCGGCCGTCGCCGAGGCCGCCTTCCGGCTGCTCCGACGCCCGCACCCGCCCCGGCTGACGCGCTACGCCGCGGGCCACCTGGCCGTCGAGCGGACCCTCGACATCACCGCGGCGCGCGCCCGCCTCGGCTACCGGCCGTCGGCGACGTCGTTCGTCGGCTCCTCCGACTGGTGAGCGCGGGATTCGAACATGGCGGCGGCGGCCTGGTAACGGATGAGCCCGTTCCTGGCGACGAAGACCACCCCCGCCATGAGCAGGCCGAGCGTGAAGAGCACGCGCAGGCCGTTTCTCAGGAAGGCGGTCAGCGCGTCGAATATCACGAGCACGGCGGCGACCGGCAGGCCGCCGGGGCCGGTGGAGTCCGGCAGGTAGATGTTACGTAGCGCGGACATGGCGATCGCCAGCGTGAACATGCTCCCGGCCATGCCGATACCGGCACCGATCAGTGCGGTGCACCGGTCGCGGGCCAGGAAGACCCCGGCGGCGATCAGGGCCGGTGACGTACCCGCCAGGACCCACCTCAGTGAGATCAGCCTGTCGTGGATGTGGTCCATCTTGGCCACGGCGGAGGCGGAGAGCACCTCGGCGACGGGATGGGTCCTGGGCAGGCGGGAGGCGGCTTCCAGACCGCCGCTCCGCAGCCGGTGTTTGACCAGTTCGTACATCGGGGCGAGGTCGTAGCCGATGCTGCTTGGTATGCCGGAATCCGCGCTCAGGACCGCGACGAACCTGCGGTGCGCCAGCCTGTTGATCTCCACCCAGGCGATGACGAAGTCATCGTCGACCTGATCCCCCACCGCGTTGTGGACAAGCCCCTCCTCGGCCGCGACACCCCGCTCGCGCAACCTCAGGGTGATCTCGTCGGCGACGCGACCGGTGACCGCGTCCCGTACGTCCGGGTGGCGGGCCAGCGGCGCCATGTTCCTGAGGTAGCCGCCGGGGTCCGCCACCTCGTTCGCCGTCCAGAACGCCACGAGGGTAAGGGGCGCGAGAAGGCAGCCGAGCGCGATCAAAATCGAGCTGATCATTTTACGCACGGGAACCTCCTAACCGCTTTACCTGGAAATCCCCGCGTTTGCCAGTCAAAATCGATTACGTGTCCTTTTTGACCATAACTTGGAGGTCAGCGTCATCCCGACGGCGCGATCTGGTTTACAAACCTTGACCGACCACCCTCAGCGCGTCGAACAACCACATAGCCCATTCAACTGGAAACCGTTACTAACCTGCGACGTATTGGGGTGACGGACAGGAGATGTAGGGCTATGGCCGATAACACGGGGCGGACAGGCGTCGGATCGAGTCTGGCACTGACACTGGGCTCGGCCGTTCTGTGGGGCCTGGCCCATGTCTGGGCGGGCCGCCGCCTGACGGGCGCCTTTCTGATGGGCATCGAGCTGACCCTCGCCGGAGCCGCCGCGATCGCCGTGCTGACCGCGGGGCCCGCCCTGCTCGCCCTCGCCGTACAGCCCGCCTGGCTCTGGGCCTTCGCGCTCGCCGCGATGTTGCTGGCCGCCGTGGCGGTGGCCGTGGTCATACACTCCTACCTGCTGGTGCGGCCGGAGTCGTCATCGCCCGCGGCCCAGTACCTCTCAACCGCCGCCGTCGGCCTGCTGTGCGTGCTGGTGACCGCTCCGATGATCTATGTGGCTCGGCTGGCCTACGTCTCCCAGAGCGTGGTGACCTCGGTGTTCGCGGAGAGCATCACGCCGATGCCGACGGACCCGTGGAAGGGCATGGAGCGGATCAACATCCTGCTCATCGGCGCGGACGCGGCGGCCAACCGGGTCGGCGTGCGCACCGACAGCATGACCGTGGCCAGCGTCGACACCCGGACCGGCGAAACCGTGCTTTTCGGCCTGCCGAGGAATCTGGAGAAAGTCCCGATGCCGCCGGGCCCGGCCCGCGAGCGATTCCCCTTCGGCTTCGAAGGCGAGCCGCCCTACACACCGGGCCTGCTCAACGAGGTCTACCAGTACGCCGAGGACTACCCGGAAATGGCCCCGAGGCTGG